>NZ_JBEXZS010000028.1:0-38652 GCF_040593685.1 Methylobacterium sp. EM32
TTCGATCGACAGGGATAGTGGCTTCAGGGCGGGCTGAATACGGTACGGGGCCGAGACGGCCATCGTCATCGTGCCGTGCGAGAACACCCGCACCCTGAAACGTGGACCCTGCCTCTTAAGGCTCGTCGGTGCGCCGGCGGGCCTTCGTCGTGTGCGGGTTCTCGTTTCGTGACGGTCCGCACCGTGGTAGGGCCGTCCGCAGGAGGATCCCCATGACGTCTGACCGTTTCCGCCGCGGCAGCGACCCGCGCCAAGCGGCCGAGGCCGCGTTCCGGGCCGTGACCCGCAAGGTGCCGGAGGGCGCAGGCCCCGCGCCGAAGGCCGCCGCGAAAGCCGCCGTGCCGGGCGTACGCGAGACCGTGTCGGTGCGCCTCGACCGCGACGTGCTCGAGCATTTCCAAGAGGCTGGGCCGGGCTGGCAGGATCGCATCAACGCCGCCCTGCGCAAGGCCGCCGGTCTCTAATGCGGCTGGGGCTCGCAGGCCTCCTGCTGCTGCTGGCCGCCCCGGCGCGGGCCGAGGGCGGTCTGGTGACCAACCCGTTCGCGTCGAACTACCCCTCCGTGCCGGTCCGCGAGCGGATCGCCCCGCCCCGGCTCAGCGCAGGAACTGCCCGAAGGCCCGCGGTCCGTCCGAGGTCTTCACCGTCCCGGTCACCGTCAGGGATGCGGCATCGATCACCGTGAGGGTGTTCGATTCCCAGTTCGCCACGTAGATTTGTCTGCCGTCCGGGCTCGCCTGGATGCCCTCCGGATA
The DNA here is from genome assembly GCF_040593685.1 of Methylobacterium sp. EM32. Taxonomy (NCBI): domain Bacteria; kingdom Pseudomonadati; phylum Pseudomonadota; class Alphaproteobacteria; order Hyphomicrobiales; family Methylobacteriaceae; genus Methylobacterium; species Methylobacterium sp. EM32. Next base: position 756 of record NZ_JBEXZS010000028.1, read on the forward strand.
CTCGCCGACCTCGAGCCGGGGCCCCAGCGTCAGGGTGGCCGTGTCGAAGGTGCTCACCGTGCCGCCATACTGGTCGGTGACGAAGGCGCGGCCTCCCGCGAGCGCCACCGCGTAGGGCCGCTCGCCGACCGCGACCCGGCCGACCTCCCGGCGCGCCGCGATGTCGACGACCGAGACGTCGTTCGAGCCGACATTGGCCGCGTAGGCCTTGCGGCCGTCGGGGTCGATCGTGACCCCGAACGGCCGCGTGCCGACCGGAATCACCGCGATCCGCTGCCGCGTCGCGGTATCGACGAGGGAGAGGGCGTCGTCGTCCCGGTCCGCCGCCAGGAGGTACTTCCCGTCCGGCGTCACCGCGATGCCCGACGGCGAGGTGCCGACCGGGATCTCGGCCGCGACCGCGAAGCTCTTCGGATCGACCTCCCACAGCCGCTTGGCGTACCAGTCGGCGACGTAGACCGCGCCGCTCACCGGGTTCACTCCGACCCCGAGGGGCCCGCCGCCGAGCGGCACCGTGCGCGCGACCCGCCGCGCCGCGGCGTCGATCACCACCAGCGCCTTGCCCTCCGGCGCGGTGACGTAGACCGAGCGCCGGTCCGGCGACAGGGCGATGCCCGCCGGCGCGCCAGGGACGGGGATCGTCGCCACCACCTTGGCGAGGCCGAGATCGACCACGTCGACCGTGTTCGCGTTCTGCGCGGTGAGGAAGGCCTCCGCCGCCCAGGTGGGGACCGGCGCCAAGCCAGCCCCCAGAATGCCGATCCCGGCCAGCAGGCGGAGCCCCGCGAGGCGCCGGGCGTGGTTCACATCAACGGCCCAAGATGCTGACGCATCGGTCCGTTGGCCCAACTCGCATCGTCGACACCAGGCTGGAAGCTTGGCGACGATGTGAGAACGGAACCAAAGGTCACTTTCAATGACCGTTGGTCTCACGAGTTGCCCTTCTCGATCTTCGCCTTCAGGTTGTCGAGGCCGCCGCGATAGAGCGCCTTGACCGCCTTGATCGCCGCCTCGTCGCTCAGCTCGGGCGGCGGGTCGTTGTTCATGTAGCCGCGGTAGAACGCGCCGTCCCACACCACTTCCGACGCCTTGCCGCCGTCGGCCGGCTCGACCTTGATCGTCGAGGAGTAGTTGTTGACCGGCAGCACCTTCACGTCGACCTTGTTGATCCGGTACGACAGGCTCTTCTGCTCGGCCGAGTACTTGTAGAGTTCCTCGTCGACGGTGGCGCCGCCGGTCAGGGTGAGGGTGCGGGTGGCTTTCAGCTCGTTGCCGCCCTTGCCCTCGGTCTTCTCGACCGGCGGCAGCCAGCTCATGTCCTGGAAGTTGCCGACGACCGCCCAGACCTTGTCCGGGCTCGCGTTGATCGTGACCTTCTCCTCGACCTTCTTGCGGGTGGGGCCGTGGGCCTGGGCGGGCGCCGCCGCGAAGGCGGCGACGAGGGCGGCCGCGAGGATGCGCTTCATCGGGTGTCTCCTCTCCAAATGACGTCTACGCGTCGTCGACCGCGAGGGACGCGGCGGCCGCCTGCTCCAGGGCGGCCGCGACCTTCGCGGCGATCCAGTTCCAGGCCTCGCGCTCGGCGGGCCCGGCCGTCTTCTCGACGGCGATGCGGTGGTGGCGCAGCTCGGCCAGCACCGTCTCGGGGGCCAGCATGTGGAGCCGCGTCGACAGGATCGCCGCCTCCAGCACCGCGTTGACCGCCCGGTTGTGGCCGAGGAACGGCCGGTGCGCCGCCTCGTGCACCACCCGGCCGCGGAAGCGGGGGCGGACGGGGTCGTCGCGCACCTCCACCACCTGCAATTCCATGTGACCGTAGGCGTCCGCGAGGCGCGGCACCGGGATGGTATGGGACGGCACGGTCGCCCAGTCGCGCCGGCCGGTGACGCAGCCGGCGATCACCCGGATGTCGGCGGGCGCGGCCGCCGCGAAGAACGGCACGGCTTCCAGGTTGGCGATGGTCGGCGAGGGCCGGAACGGCGCCACCCAGAAGTCGTCGCCCTCCTGGATCAGCCCGAACGGCACCAGGTGCAGGGCCCCGTCGGCGGCGGCCGTGGTGACGATGGTCTCGCGGATCAGCGGCACGTTACGGCTTCCCGCTGTGGCGCGTATGGCCCGGGGCCTTGAAGCGGGTGGTGTCCTCCACCTCCCCGTCGAGCGCGCAGCCCCAGTCCAGCGCCTCGTCCTGGACGTAGCGTTTGCCGAGGCGCCAGGCCAGCTCGGCCTTGGTCAATTCCCCGCCGAGATAGAAGGCGTGGGCGCCATCAGTCTCGACGCCGAGATCGGGGAAGAACGCCATCGCGTCGCGCCCCACCTTGTGGATGTCGCGGTTGTAGAGGTGGACCCCGTCCTCCGCCACGGCCACGCGGTAATTCGGGTCGCGCACCTCGGCGGCCAGGGCCGCGATCTCCTCCGGCGTCTGGGTGTAGGGGCGCTTGTCGTGCAGCGCCAGGAGCGCGCGGCCGTAGCCCTTGGGCAGGGCGGCGTCGGCCTTCGCCGCGTACATCACCCGGCGGGCGGCGTCGTGCTCCTCGACCGTGCGGCGGGTGTGGTTCGAGACCTGCACGATCAGCACGTTGCCGATCGAGAGCTCCGAGCACACGCCCATCAGCAGCGCCGTCACCCCGAGGCTGTCGGCCTCGGTGAGCTCGGTCAGGTTGCCGGTGCCCATCATCATGGCGATGTCCGGGTGGCGGCGCCGGGTCTCGTGGTAGCGCACCAGCGAGGCGGCGAAGCCGAAATGGATCGGCTCGAGGATCGGATCGGCGATGAAGGGGCGGCCGGCCCGCTGCATCCGCTCGATCGCCCGGTCGAGGGAGGGCAGGTCGTCGGGGCGCAGCGGCACCAGCACCGGCACCGCGTCGGTCTCGAAGGCGAGGTCGAGCGTCTCCTCGTTGAGGCTGAGCAGGAAATCGGCCCCGGCCGCCGCGCCCTGGCGCAATTCGTCGGGCGAGAACGAATCGACGCTGACCCGCAACCCTTCTGACTTGAGCAGCCGCACGGTCTCGGCGAGGTGCGGGAAGGGGGTGTCCGGCAGCCCGCCGAGATCGATCACGTCGGCCCCGCGCCGGGCGAGGTCCTGGGCGCGGATCAGGATCGCGTCGGGCGTGAGCCGCGAGGCGTCGACGATCTCGGAGAAGATCCGCACGTCGTGGCGCGACAGGTCGACCTTGCGCCCGGCGAGCCCGAGGAAGACCAGCAGGTCGACGATCTCGTCCGGCCCGCGCTCGACCGGCAGGCCGAAATGCGCCGCCAGCACCGCCGGGTCGGCCCGGCAGCGCCCGGGCAGGATGATCCGCGTCGCCCCCTCCGGCACGGCGACCCGGCGGCGGATGATTTCTTCCGTCATCAGCGCCGCGACCTTCACGCCGGCGTCGGCGATGGTCCAGGCGAAGCGATCCGGCGGCAGGGCGGCCGCGACCTTCTCCAGCCGCGCCTTGGCGAGGCGCCCGGTGACGAAGACGAGGTGCTCCCTCACGCGGCGCACTCCGGAGCCGCCGCGCTGCACGGCCGGTCGCCGCCGGGACCCCGCAGCACGATCCGGCCGGGGAAGCGGGAAGCGAAGCCCGGGAAGGCGGCATCGACGAGGCCGGTGCGGGCGAGGTCCGCGGGTCCGGCCCCGGGCGGGGGATCGGCGGATTTCACCAGCAGGCAGGTTCTCGCAGCGAGGCGCGTGGCGAGCCAGAGCGCCAGGCTGTCCGAGGTGACGTCCCAGCTCTCCGGGATCTCCGGATGGCCTCCGAGCGCCGACGGGTCCCAGGCCGGCATGCGGCCGGCGGCGAGACTCCCGCCGGGATCCTGCGTCACCACGAGGCGCGGCTCCAGGGCGGCGAAGATCCGCGCCATGCCCGCCATGGCATCGAGGGCGAGCCGGTGGGCGAGGGGGTCCGGGAAGCCGAGGGCGGCTTGCGTCGCCCGCACCGCGTCGGCAAGGGCGCCGCCGCCCGGCACGATCACCGCCGGCCCCTCGGCCCCGTCCGCGAGGCCGCCGAGCAGCCGGCGCAGCCGGACCCGATCGGCCGCGAGGCTGCCGCCGATTTTCACGACGGTGAGGGCGTGGCTCATGGTTCGCGCCCCGTGCGTACAGGGCTGTCCGAGACAAAGGAAAGACGCGGGATCCCCTCTCCCGTGTGGGAGAGGGGTAGGGGTGAGGGTGACACGCTTCCGCATAGAGCTCGAACCGTCGTGCTGGCAGCTCCACGCTTCAGGTTCTTTGCGGAAACCGCGCCACCCTCACCCCTACCCCTCTCCCACACGGGAGAGGGGATCCCGCGCTTGATCTTGGTCCGGACACTTCCCCGGACAACCTTGTGTTGCAGCGACACGCTCACGCCGCCTCGACACGCGGCGCAAGAGCCCCAAGCCGCCGCGCCGCCTCGGCGATCCGCTCTGGATCGAGACCGCCCCTCCGGTCTCCCTGCGCGCACAACCCGCCGCGGAATCCGAGATAACCCGGCCCGAGCGCCACCAGGACCGGGATGTCGTCGAGGGAGAGCGAGCCGGCGAGGCCCGAGAGCAGGCCGTGCGCCCGGCACGAGGCCGCAAAGCCCGCGAGACGCGGCAGGGGCAGGTGGTCGGTGAGCCGCCGCCCGTCCTTGCCCCGCGTGTCGATCATCGCGCCGGAGAAGCCGGCGGCGGCCAGCGCCGGCACGTCGGCCCCCTCCGGCCCTTCCTCGGCGAACAGCACCGCGATGACGGGGATGCCGGTGGGCAGGATCAGGCCCGCGGCGTCGCGCCCCGGCGCCCAGGCGATCTTGAGGTAGCCCACGCCCGTCCCGGCGAGCGCCGCCAGGCAGGCCGAAGCCTCCCGGGCATCGCGCGGCTCGCCCGCCACGGCGCTGGTCAGCCGGTCACTGGCCGCCGCCGCGATCGCCCGCACGGTCTCAGGGTGCAGCGCCCCGAGGGCGCCGCGATCGGGATCCTTGCCGTCGATCAGGTCGGCGCCGTGGTCGCGGGCGAGCGCGGCCTCATGGGCATCGCGTACGCTGACGAGGAGGCGGGTGCGGGGAGAGGCGATGTCGGGCACGGGAATCAGGACCGGTTCGGCAGCGGCTCGGCGAAGAGGCGGTTCTTCACGAGCGAGCGCACGCCGTGGAGCCAGGTGTCGTCGGTGTCGCCCTGGATCACCACCTGGCCGCCGCGCAGCACCTTGCCGCTCTCGGCCTCCGTGATGGTGATGGTGAGGTTGAGCACCTGCGGGGCGCTGCGCTGGACGTAGCCGTAGACGACGTAGGCCGCCCCCGCCGCCTGGGCGATCTTTTCCGCGCAGCCCTCGCACTTGTAGAACGGCGCGTCGCGCCGGATCGCGGCGGCCTGGGGTGTCAGATCCACGGGGTCGAGCCCGCGGCCCGCCACCTCCCGGCGCAAGGCCTCGCTGGCGAGCCCCAGGCGCCGCGCATCCTCCGGCCTCACCGGACGCGGGCCGACCGTGCCGGGCTCCGCCAGCTCGACCCCGAACACCGCCGCCGTGTTCGGCGCGGCGGCGGCCGGCAGGCCGACGAGCAGGGCCGCGAGGGCGGGAAGGGCGCGAAACGACAGCATCGTCCGACCCTCGCATACCGGTGCAGGACCGCGCAACGCGCTCCCCGGCCGGCCGTGTTCGGACTTTCGGGGGAGGGCGGGTGGTCTTAAACAATCCTCATCGAACAGGCGTTGAGGGTGCGGGAGAAACCCTGGTAGCGTGCCGCCCGCATGGCACAGTTCCGCACGGCCACCCTCACCCTCGGTCTGCTCGCCGCCCTGGCGGGAGCGCCGGTTGCTCTCGCGCAAGCGCCCGCCGCGCCCACCGCCGCGGCGCCTCAGGCGAGCGAGATCCGCATCGGCCTGATCTACCGGCCGGCCCCGGCGCCGTCCTCCTACGACGCCCAGGCCGCGCCCGAGGACGAGGGTCTGGCCGGCGCCAAGCTGGCGATCCAGGACAACACCACCACCGGCCGCTTCGTGCGCCAGAGCTACGCCCTCGACGCGGTGGCGCTGGGCAAAGCCGCCCCCGGCGAGCCGCCGCCGCAGAGCCCGGTCGAGGCCGCCCGCGGTCTCGTCCAGAAGGGCCTGCGCTTCCTCGTGCTGGCGCTGCCCGCCGACGAGGTGCTGGCGGTGGCCGACGCGCTCAAAGGGTCGGACACCGTCCTGTTCAACGCGGCCGCCCCCGACGACCGCCTGCGCGGGACCGACTGCCGATCGGATGTCTTCCACGTCGCCCCGAGCCGGGCGATGCAGACCGATGCGCTGGCGCAATTCCTCGCCTTCATGCGCTGGCGCAAGCTCTTCCTGATCACCGGCCCGCAGGACGGCGACAGGTTGTGGGCCGAGGCGATGAAGCGCTCGGCGAAGAAATTCGGATTGCAGATCAGCGCCGAGCGTCCCTGGACCTTCGGGCCGCTGGCCCGCGCCCGCGGCGACACCCCGACCCGGGCCGAGGCCCTCGTCTTCACCCGCGGCCTCGATTACGACGTCGCCGTGGTGGCGGACGAGGCGGGCGATTTCGGCGATTACGTGCCGTTCCACACCGTCGATCCGCGGCCCGTGGTCGGCACGCAGGGGCTGATCCCCACCACCTGGCACCCGACGCTGGAGGTCTGGGGCGCCGCCCAGGCCCAGAACCGCTTCCGCCGCCTCGCCGGCCGGCTGATGCGTCCCCTCGACTACCAAGTCTGGGCCTCGGTGCGGGCCGTGGGCGAGGCCGCCTTCCAGAAGAAGACCACCGATCCGGCGGCGCTCAGCCTCGCGATCGCCGATCCGGCGTTCAGCCTGCCGGGCTACAAGGGCGTGGCGCTCAGCTTCCGCCCCTGGGACCACCAGCTGCGCCAGCCGCTGCTCTTGGTGCAGCCCCAGGCGCTGGTGGCGGTGGCGCCGGAGCAGGGCTACCTGCACCAGCGCACGCCGCTCGACACGCTGGGGATCGACCTGCCGGAGACCCAGTGCAAGCTGACGAAGTCGTGACCCGGCCATAAGTCGGTCTCGCCCGCGGCGCCGCGGCGGGCCAGGTATGAGCCAAAGACGCAAGAGCCAGAGACGGACCGCGGACGAAGAGCGCGGCCGGGAGGGAGGATCGATGAGCCGTCACCGGATCGGACCGGCGCAGTACGCGATCGCCGCGGCCATGCTCCTCGCCGCCGCGCCCGCCCACGCCACCACCGTCTATGTCAGCAACGAGAAGGGCAACTCGGTCAGCGTCATCGACGTCGAGAGCCTGAAGGTCACGGCGACTTGGCCAGTCGGGCGGCGCCCGCGGGGTATCACGGTGGGAAAGGACGGGAGCCTGCTCTACGTCTGCGCCAGCGACGACGACCGCATCGACGTGCTCGATACGAAGACCGGCAAGATCGTACGCTCCCTGCGCTCCGGGCCCGACCCGGAGCAGTTCATCGCGCACCCGTCCGGCAACCCGGTCTACGTCGCCAACGAGGACGACAGCCAGGTCACGGTGCTCGACATCGAGAAGAACAAGGTGGTGGCCGAGGTGCCGGTCGGCGTCGAGCCGGAGGGGATGGGGTTGAGCCCGGACGGATCGATCCTGGTCAACACCTCCGAGACCACCAACATGGCCCATTTCATCGACACCAAGACCTTCCAGGTGATCGACAACGTGCTGGTCGATGCCCGCCCCCGCTTCGCCGAGTTCAGCCAGGACGGCAAGTGGCTCTGGGTCTCGGCCGAGGTCGGCGGCACCGTCTCGGTGATCGACGTCGAGACCCGCAAGGTGGTCAAGAAGATCACCTTCAAGATCCCGGGCGTCACCGACGAGCAGATCCAGCCGGTCGGCATCCGCCTGACCAAGGATGGGACCAAGGGCTTCGTGGCGCTCGGGCCCGCCAACCGGGTCGCGGTGGTCGATGCGAAGACCTACGAGGTGCAGAAGTACCTGCCGGTCGGCCAGCGGGTGTGGCAGCTCGCCTTCACGCCGGACCAGAAGCTCCTCTTCACCACCAACGGCACCTCGAACGACGTCTCGGTGATCGACGTCGAGGCCCAGAAGGTGACGAAGAGCATCCCGGTCGGGCTGCTGCCCTGGGGCGTCGCGGTCTCGCCGCAGTAAATTTTTCTGGCCGCGCCTCAAGACGAGTGAAGCGCGGGATCCCCTCTCCCGGGTGGGAGAGGGGTAGGGGTGAGGGTGGCTCGGCTTCAGGATAAATCGCTGAGCGTCGAGCTGCGCAGCTCGAAGGTCGGATCTTTGTTCTGAACCCGAGCCACCCTCACCCCCGGCCCCTCTCCCACACGGGAGAGGGGAGAGTGCTCGACCTCCCAGCCGGATCGCCCATGCGTCGCCTCCTCTTCACAATCCTCTCCGCCAGCCTCCTCACCACCCCCGCCCTCGCCGGCGACCTCACCAAGGGCCGCACCGACCTGCCCGACCTGGTGCTGGGCGCCGAGGACAACGACTACGCCGTGCCGGTGAAAGACATCGAGATGGAGGCCGGCAAGTCCTACCGGCTGCGGATCACAGCCAAGGGGCAGAAGGAGTACAAGTTCTTCGCCAGCGAGTTCTTCCGCGGCGTGTGGATGAACCAGATCGTCATCAACCACCTCGAGGTGCACATGGCCGGGCCGCCGCACCACCTCGAATTCGACGACCAGGGCACGATCGCGGTGGAGTTCGTGACGGTGCGGGCCGGCGAGTTCCCGTGGTCGGTGCAGGGGCTGGAGAGCCGGGGCATGACCGGGCGCTTCATCGTGAAGTGACAGGGGTTTGCGGGCCGCAGCCCCCGGCCTACATCGACCGCAAGAAACCGAGAGAACGGACTGGAGGAAACCCGGGATGCGCGCGCTCCTCGCCGCCCTGCTGCTGCTGACGGCCCTGCCCGCCCGCGCCGACGACGCGGCCGCGTGCCGGGACGGCATCGCGACGATCAAGGCCGAGCTGGCGAAGTCCCCCACTGAGCCCGTCGCCAAGGCCCTCCGGAAGGAGCTGCGCGTCGCCGAGCGGGAACTCGGCGAGCGCGAATACGACGAGTGCCTCGACGCGGTACGCGACGCCCGCAAGGCGCTGACGCGATGAGCGCGGCGCTCGCGGTCGAGGGGGTGAGCCACCGCTTCGGCGCCCGCACGGCGCTCGACGACGTGTCGTTCGAGGTGCCCCGGAGCGCCTTCACGGCCCTGCTCGGGCCGAACGGGGCCGGCAAGACCACCCTGTTCTCGGTGGTGACGCGGCTCTATGCCAGCCAGGCCGGCCGCGTCGCGCTGCTGGGGCACGACCTCAATCGCGAGCCGTCGCGGGCGCTCGCGCGGCTCGGCGTGGTGTTCCAGGCCCGCACCCTCGACACCGACCTGACGGTGCGCCAGAACCTGCTCTACCACGCCGCCCTCCACGGCATTCCGCGCAAGGCGGCGCTGGCGCGCATCGAGACCTTGCTCACCCGCATCGGCCTGTCCGAGCGCCGCGACGACAAGATCCGCACGCTCTCGGGCGGCCAGTCGCGGCGGATCGAGATCGCCCGGGCGCTGATCCACGCGCCCGACCTGCTGCTCCTCGACGAGCCCACCGTCGGCCTCGACCTCGACTCCCGTGCCGACATCGTCGCGATCGTGCGGGCGCTGGTGCGGGAGGAGGGGCTGTCGGTGCTCTGGGCCACCCACATCTTCGACGAGATCGAGCCGGAGGACCGGGTCGTGGTGCTGCATCGCGGCCGTATCGTCGCCCGCGGCCTCGCCGGCACCTTGAGCGAGCCGACCGGCTCCCTCGAGACGGCCTTCCGCCAGATGACCGCCGAGCGGGGCGACACCCCGAGGAGAGTCGCATGAGCGCGGGAACGGCCCTCACCCCGGTCCGCGGCCGGCTCGATGCCAGCGGCTACCTCATCGCGCTCGCCGGCATCGTGCGGCGGGAGCTCCTGCGCTTCTTCAACCAGAAGGAGCGGTTCTTCTCGGCACTGGTGCGGCCGCTGGTCTGGCTGTTCATCTTCGCCGCCGGCTTCCGCAATACCCTCGGCCTGTCGATCACGCCGCCCTACGAGACCTACGTCCTCTACGAGGTCTACGTCGTGCCGGGCCTCGCGGTGATGATCCAGCTGTTCAACGGCATGCAATCGTCGCTGTCGATGGTCTACGACCGCGAGGTCGGCTCGATGCGGGTGCTGCTCACCAGCCCCTATCCGCGCTGGAGTCTCTTGCTCGCCAAGCTCATCGCCGGCGTGATCGTGTCGCTGGTCCAGGCCTACGTCTTCCTCGCCATCGCGAGCTTCTTCGAGACCGACATCCCGTGGAGCGGCTACCTCCTGGCGCTCCCGGCCTTCCTGGCGGCGGGGCTGATGCTCGGCGCGATCGGGCTGTTCCTGTCGTCGCTCGTGCGCCAGCTCGAGAATTTCGCCAGCGTGATGAACTTCGTGATCTTCCCGATGTTCTTCGCCTCCTCGGCGCTCTACCCGCTGTGGCGGGTCAACGAGTCGAGCGCGACCCTGTACTGGATCTGCCAGATCAACCCGTTCACCCACGCCGTCGAGCTGGTGCGCTTCGCCCTCTACGGCGCCTTCAACCCGGTCGCCTGCGCGGTCGTGGTCGGGACCGGGCTCGCGTTCTTCGTCATGGCGGTCGCCGCCTACGATCCCGGCCGCGGGCTGCTCGCCCGGCGCGGCGGCCCGGCCGGGGAGGCGGGCTGACCGCTCCGCAAGCGAAAGAAGATGCCCGTGATACGCTCCGCCCTCGCCACGCTCCTGATCCTCTCGGCCGCGCCGGCGCTCGCCCAGCCGAGGCCCGACCCCGACTGGCCCTGCGCCCAGCGCAAGGTCTCGACGCTGGGTCCCGGCGCGGTCTGGACCGGGCCGGACCCGACGCAGGCGCTCTCCGACTGGGGCAACGACACCGAGGCGGCCCTGCTGGCCCAGAAGATCGCGTCGCGCCGGCTGCCGGTGGAAGAGGTCGACGGCCTCCTCGACGGCTTCGTGGGGAAGATCGGCGGGGCGGAGAGGGAGACCCGCCTGACCCGGGTCTTCGCCGGCGTGTTCGAGGTGCTGAACGGCGAGCGCGACAAGGTGGTGTCCGGCATCGGCCGCTACGCCCGCGGCCAGCGGGTGCTGGCCGAGCGCATCCGCGACGAGGCTGGGAAGATCAGCGAGGTGAAGACCGCGCCGGACGTGCCCGACACCAAGGAGCTGGCCGAGCTGGAGACCCGCTTCGCCTGGGACAAGCGCATCTTCCAGGAGCGCAGCCAGTCGCTGACTTACGTCTGCGAGGTACCGACCCTGCTGGAGCAGCGGCTGGGGACGATCGCGAAGAAGATTCAGGCGCGGTTGTAAGACGACAGGCATTGCCTGCGCGACTGTCGCGGACGGTTCTCACACCCTCGATGTCATCCCGGGGCTCGCCGACGGCGAGAACCCGGGATCCATAACCGCTGAGGATCGAGGAAGAGGCGAACAGCGTTCCGCGTCGTCTTGCACCGTCGGCGGTTATGGATCCCGGGTTCCGCTGCGCGGCCCCGGGATGACACGGAGGGTGGCCAGACCCGTAGGGGAGACAATCCCCGCTCACCCCACCGGTGCGAACAGCTCCCCCTTGCCGAGCGTCGCGAGGTCGCCGCCGTAGCGGCGCAGGGGCGCCCGCAGGAGCGAAGCCGCCTCCGGCGCCACGGCCTCCAGGGATTTCGCCAGGAGCCGCAGCACCACGAGGTCCTGCCGCCCGGTCTCGACGAAGGTCGGCAGCAGCACCCCGTGGCGGGCCGCGACCAGGGTGCCGCGCCGCATGCCGTAGCCGGGATGGTCGCCGAGCGCGTCGGCGACGATCGTGCCGGCGATCATCCGGGCGCCGGCATGCACCCCGGCGCGCTTCGCGACGATCAGCCCGGACCGCATCCGATCGCCGAGGCGGTCGCCAGCGCACCCTCCGATCACCAGGGTCGCGCCGTCGAGCCCGCAGGCCGCGCCGTGCACCGCGCCGCCGGCGCTATCGGCGGCGTCGCCCGCGATGCGGATCGTGCCGCCGGTGGCCGCCGTGCCGGCGAAGGGGCCGGCAGAGCCCGTGACCGTGAGAGTCCCGCCCGTCATGCCGGCGCCGAGGCGCTGGCCGACATCGCCCTCGACCACGATCCGCCCCAGGCTGAGACCGGCCCCGACCCGGTCGAGGCGGTCGCTGGCGCCGAGGATGCGCAGTTCCTCCGAGCCGTCGAGGTGGAGCGCGAAGCAGTCGCCGAGGGTCAGGCCGCGGCGGCTGGTGCCGACCGGCAGCCGGGCGGCCTCCGCCTCCGACAGGCCGGCGAGGGCGGCGGGGGTGATCCCAGCGAGGTCCAGGCGCTCCGGCGGCGGCTCGCGCAAAGTGAGCGTGCTCATGCGGCCTCCCCGACGAGGTCGCGGAGATGGAAGTGGTGGCGGCCGAGATTGCCGCCGTAATTGCCCGCCGTGACCGCGACGAGGCCGAGATCGGCCCCCGCCTCGGTGGAGGCGTGGAGCGCCGCCCGCATCGCAGCCGACACGCTGCCCGCCGAGAGCCCGTCGATGACGATCTCCAGCACCACGTCGACCTCCGGCGGCAGGGCCGAGCCGGCGCGGCCCTTGAGGGTCGGGCAATAAGCGTCGTTGGTCGAGGCCATCATGCCCTTGGTGCGCGCCCCGACCTTGGAGCCGGAGCGCACCACGCCGCCCGGGAAGGGCAGGATCACGTCCGGCACGCGACGGGCCGCCGCGACCGCGATCTCGGCCACCCGCAGGGTGTCGGCGAAGCGCCGGCCGAGAAAGAGCAGGTTGCCGCCGCCGACCGCGCCGTTGACAGTCGGCACGGAATGCTCGCACAGGAACTCGCCGTCCATCACCGGCGTCCGCCAGTAGCGCCGACCCCCGATGCGCTTGGCGGTGGCGAAGCCGTCGCCGAAGTAGCGGATCGCGCCGCCGAGCTTGAGCGCCTTGCCCACGTTCGGGTCGTCCCAGGGGATGCCCGCATAGGCGGCGCTGCCCGGCGAGGTCAGCACGCATTGCCCGACCCGGCGCAGGAGCTGGTCCTTGAGGCCGCCGGCATCGAAGCCGAACAGCAGCACCCGCACGCCCGGGCGCCCGTCGGGGGTGTCGTCGGGGGCGAGCACGGCGTCGATGCCGGCCTCGGCGCCGCAGCCGATCACCGAGGTGGCGAAGCCCGTCATGGTGGTCGCGGCGATCATCGCCCAGGCGGGCGTCTCGGCGGTGAGGACGAGGGCGGTCGCCGCCATGTCGAAGGCCTCCGCGAAGGTGTCCTCGACCCGGATGCCGTGGAGGATCAGGTCCGGCATGGAATCGCCTCGAACACCTCGCGGCCGGGGAAGGCCGCATCCGGCACGGAAAAACTCGACAGCCCGGCGCCGAAGCGGCCCTGGAGATAGGCCTCGGTCCGCCGCGCCATGCCGGCATCGGCCTCGAGCGCGAGGGACAGGGTGCGGCCGCGGGCCCAAGAGGTACCATCCGAGACGACCTCGCCGTCCTCGACGATCACCGCGCCGTCCTTGAGCACCCGGTGGGCGCGGGCGAACATCGCGGTCCGGTCCGGCTGGTCGCGGTAGACCGCGATATCGGCCTTCGCCCCCGGGCGCAGGTGGCCGCGGTCGGTGAGGCCAAGCAGCTTCGCCGGACCGGAGCGGGTGAGCTGCGCCACCTCCGCGAAGCTGTATTCGCGCTCCAGGCCTGCGAGGCCGGAGCGTTCGGCCGCCACCTTGGGGTGGGCGGCGACCTCGCGGTCCCGCTCCTCCTTGTCCATCAGCAGGTGGAGGATGCGCGGATAGGCGGTGAACGGCCCGCCATTCGGGTGGTCGGTGGTCAGGATGGTGCGCTCCGGGTCGGGCGAGAGCAGCATCAGCTCGAGCCCGATGGCGAATTGCAGCGAGGAGGTCGGGCCGCGGTCGCGGTAGCGGAACGGCACGATGCCGCCGCCCTCGGCGTCGCCCGCGTTGACGATCCATTTCCTCGGGCTCGCCGCCTTGCGGCCGGAAAACTGGCGCAGGATGTCGAGCGAGATCGTCGCGGTCTGGCCGAACACCACCTGGCCGATATCGAGGGTGGCATTGGGATGGCGCGCCAGCGCCTCGGCGATCCGCGGCGCGGCGGACATGAAGCCGCCGGTCAGCGGGTTCTCCTTGTCGACGGCGGCGTAGGCGTAGAACTGGGCGTGGGCGAAGTGGATGCGCCGGCCTTCCGCCGCTTCCAAGGTCTCGATCAGGCTGTCATCGGCCCCCGGCAGGCCGAGATTGCTGCAATGGACGTGAAGCGGGTGGGGCACCTTGAGCGCCTCGACCGCGTCGAGGAGCCCGTTCAGGATTTTTCGCGAGGTGAGCCCGTAGGCCGGCACCTCGTCGTCGAGGGCGAAGCGCACCGCCCCGTCCTTGAAGGCGTCGGCGCCGCCGGCATTGATGACCTTGACGCCGAGCGCCCGCGCGGTCGCGACGTTGAGAGCGACGAGGTCGCGGACCGCGTCCCGGCTCTCGCGGTCGCGCAGGAGCCCGAGCAGCTGGTCGTCGTTGCCCATCACGCACAGGCCGCCCCGGTCGAGGAGCGGGATCTCGGCGAGTTCGAGCTGGGTCGCCAGCGCGTTGACCGGCGGCATCGCCGGTTCGACCGCAGTGGTGTAGCCCATCCGGGCGTAGAGCATCCCGACATCGCGGCCCGACCCGTGCGGGTTCGGCGCGCCGGGCTCGGACAGCCCCAATTTCGGCAGCAGCAGACGCGCCAGCACCACGTTGCCGCCGGCGATGTGCGAATGAACCTCGACGCCCCCCGCCATCACGACGCACCCTGTGGCGTCGATGGTGCGATCGGGCGTGCGGTCGGAGGCGGCGACGACGCGGCCATCCTCGATCCAGACGTCACCGATGGCGTCGCGCCCGGCGGTCGGATCGACCACCCGGCCGCCGGCGATGCGGGTCAGCATGGGGTGCGCTCCGGCTGCGGGGCGGGAGAGGCGGCGAGCCGGGCCCGGAGGTCGGCGAGGATCGCGGCGGCGGGCTCCGGCTCCGGCCGCGGCGCTCCGGCGTCGTGCCAGGCGATCACCGCCCGGCGCGGGTGCCAGAGGGCGGCGCCGAAGGCCTCGCCCGGCACGCCGACGCCGATCACCACCCGGGCCTCGTCGCCCTTCGGCGCCCCGAGGAGCGCCACGGTCGGCACGGTGCGGGTCCAGGCCGGCAGGGGAGCGGGCAGGGAGGCGAGCCAGAGCGCGGCATCGACCTCGCCGGCGGCGGCCTGCCGCTCGGCGTCGAAGCGCCAGGGATCGTGCTCGGGGTAACCACGGCCGAAGCCGGTCCGCGGCCCCTGGCCGGTGCTCCAGGCCGCGACCTGGGCGACGGCCCGGCCCTGATGCGGATCGCCCAGCGGCAGGGCGAAGCAGCGGGTGATCTCGTTGAGGTCCTTGACGAGGCCGGTCAGCATCTCGGCCCCGAGGGCGCCGGTCTCGGCGGGGTCGTAGACGATCACCCCGTAGAGCGCCTCGCGCAGGCGCACCGCGAGGTCGGCGAGGGGATGGGGGCCGGCGATGCGGCCGCCGACCAGGCCGCGCAGCAAGCCGATCGCCGCCGGCAACCCGGCCTCGCCCGCCGGATAGGCGATGTGCTGCACGGCCCCGTCCCCCGGCGCGCCCAGGGCGAGGAGCGTGCGGGGCCGCCCGGCGGCGCGGCCGCGGACAGGCCCCTCCGCCGCCAGATCGCTCAACACGTCGGAAGCCCAGGGCGCGGCGCCGAGCGCCAGCACGACGTCGGCCCGCCCGCGCGCCTCGGCCGGGGTGGTGGTCATCGCGCCGCCCGAGGCCAGCGCCCCGAGATCGGCGTAGAGCGCCGATCCCGCCGCGGGATCGAGCGAGGCGCCGATCGCGCGGGCGAGGTCGAACGCCGCCTGCACGGACGCCGCCTCGGCGCAGAGCCCGGCGAGGACCGGGCTTCGTGCCCCGGCCAGCAGCGCGGCGGCCGCCGCGACCGCCGCCTCCTGCGCCACCGCCCGCCCATCGATCCAGGCCGACATCCGCCCTCGCTCGCCCCTGCCGCGCAACCATGCATCGCGGACGGTCGCATCCGGGCGCCCGGGCAGGCAAGTCCCCCGAAAGTCCGGCTTCGCGCCAGGGCCGGCGGCCAGATATCCGCCGATCCCGAGTTGCCCATCCGGCGGGCGGTGTGGGACAGTCCGGCCCCGGGGACGACGCGGGCACCGAGGCATCCGGGGCAGGAAGCGAGGCCGGTTTGGCGCACGAGATGGGACCAGCGCGGGCGAGGGTGCGGGTGCGCGCCCCGGCCCGGCTGCATTTCGGCTTCCTCGACCTGCATGGCGGGCTCGGCCGGCGCTTCGGCAGCATCGGGCTCGGGCTCGACGCGCCCGGCATCGATCTCACCGCCGCCTGCGCCGATTCCTTGTCGGTCACCAGCACCGAGGCTCCCGGCCTCGCCGCCGAGCGCGAGCGGGTGCGCACCTACGCGGCTTTGGCCGCCCGCCATCTCGGCGTGCCGGAGACCGGAGCCTTCCACCTCGCGGAGGCGATCCCGGCCCATGCGGGTTTCGGCTCGGGCACGCAGCTCGCCCTCTCGGTCGCGGCGGCGCTCGCCGCGCTCCACGGCGCGCCCTTCGCGCCGGCCGCCTTCGCGGACGTCCTCGACCGCGGCAACCGATCCGGTGTAGGGCTCGCCGCCTTCGTCACCGGCGGCCTGATCGTCGATGGCGGCCGCGACGACAGCGAGGCGCCGCCGCCGGTGATCGCGCGGCTGCCCTTCCCCGAAGCCTGGCGGATGGTGCTGATCCTCGATGCCGGCCGCACCGGCGTGCACGGGGCCGAGGAGCGCCGGGCCTTCCGCGAATTGCCCCGCTTCCCCGCGCCGGAGGCCGCCGAGATCTGCCGCACGGTCCTGATGCAGGTGCTGCCGGCCGTGGTCACCGAGGATGTGGCGCGGTTCGGCGCCGGGATCACCGGGATCCAGCGCCGGATCGGCGACTATTTCGCCCCCCACCAGGGCGGGCGCTACGCCAGCGCGGCGGTGGCGGCGGCGCTCGCCGACGTGGAGGCGGCCGGCATCGCCGGCTTCGGCCAGAGCTCCTGGGGACCGACCGGCTTCGCCCTCACGCGCGACGCGGCGGAGGCCGAGGCCCTGGTCGAATCCTTGCGTCCCCGCCACCCGGGCCTGACCTTCCGCGTCGCCCGCGGGCGCAACCGCGGGGCGGAGATCGGCGAGCCGTAACCGACGCCGGCACGCCGTTTGCTCGTATTTCCCCGCGGCGCAGAGCCGCCGGGGCTCTTGTCGGGTTGGCGTGCCCATCGTCGCGTGTCCGCTGAGGGTCCGCCCGGCCATGCGCGCATGGCCGGTGGCGGTCTCGCCGATTGCCGCAGTGAGAGTGCCGTTCACCGGATGGCCACGTCTCGAGAGATGGGACGTCAGCCATGTGCGATCGTGATGGGTCGTTCTACCGTGATCTCTCCCGGCGGGGCTTCCTCGGCCGGGGCGCCGGCGCCCCGGCGGCGATTGCCCTGCCGGCCCAACCCGCGGCCCTGCTGGCGCCGAGCCCGGCCGTAGCGGTCACCGCCGCGCGACCCGTTCTCCGCCGGCTCCTCCAAGCGGTAGCACGAGGCCGGCGGACTGCACCAATGGACAGGCCGCCGGCCGGGCCGCTCCGGCTTACAAGCAGGCGGTCGCCCTCCGGCACGAAGCGGGCGGGCGACCGCGCTGTCGTCGCTCCGGGGAGGCCCGCTTGGCCCGCTCGATCCCGCCTGGGCTCGCGCCGCTCACCATCGACGCCCCGCCGGGCGGGCGGGGCGTGACCGGCGCGGCTGTCCTGATCGCGGCGCAATCCGGCCGGGCGCTCGCGGCCGCGGCGCGGCGCGCCGGCTACCGTCCCTTCGTCGCCGACCTGTTCGGCGACGAGGATACCCGCGCGCTCGCCGCCGGCTACCGCTGCGTGCCCGGCCGCCTCGGCGCCGGGCCGGGAGGCCGGGGCGTGGAGGCGGCGCTGGCCGATCTCGCAGCGGAGGCGGGCCATCCCGTCGGCCTCGTCCTCGGCTCAGGGTTCGAGGGGTCTCCGGGGCTGATGCGGCGGCTCGCCGGGCGCTACGCGCTGCTGGGGGCGACGCCCGAGGCCGTCGCGGCGCTGAAGGACCCGGGCCGCTTCGCCGCCCTGTGCGGCCGCCTCGGCATCCCGCACCCCGAGATCGCGCTCGCGCCGGTGCCCGATCCGGATGCTTGGCTCGTGAAACGGCGCGGCGCCTCGGGCGGCGGCCATATCCGCCCGGCTCTGCCGGGGCGGCTCCCGGCGGGCAGCTACCTCCAGCGCCGCGTGCCGGGCCGGCCCCGCTCGCTCAACGCGCTGGCGGATGGCCGCGCCGTCACGGTGCTGGCGGCGACCGAGCAATGGGCGGCACCCGGGCCCGGCCGGCCGTTCCGCTACGCCGGCGCCGCCGGGCCGGCCCCGCTGCCGGCCCCGGTGCGGGAGGCGGCCGAGCGGGCGCTCGCGGCGTTGGTCGCGGCCACGGGGCTCCGCGGCCTCGTCAGCGCCGACCTCCTGGTCGAGGGCGAGGCCTGGTGGCTGCTCGAGATCAATCCCCGGCCCGGCGCCACCCTGGACGTGCTCGACCGCGGAAAGGTGCCGCTCTTCGCGGCTCACCTCGCTGCGGCGCGCGGCCGGCTGCCGGAATACCGGCTGGAGCTGCCGGGCGCCGCCGCGACCGAGATCCTCTACGCCGACAGCGAGATTCCCGCGGTGCCGGCCCTCGACTGGCCCGCCTGGACGATGGACCGGCCGCCGGCGGGCAGCCGCATCGCGGCGGGGGCGCCGGTCTGCACGGTGCTGGCCGAGGGAGCGGATGCGGCGGCGGCCCGGCGCGCCGTCGCGGCGCGGGCGGCGGCGTTGCGGGCGCAGCTGGAGGGAACGGCCGACATCGCATTGGCTTTCGCCTGCCCGCGCTCCATGCTCGACGAGCGTGCGCCGATTCCCCTCCCCCTTGTGGGGAGGGGCTAGGGGTGGGGGTGGTGCAGGAGGCACCACCAAGCTCTATCCGGCACCACCCCCACCTCCAGCTCCTCCCCACAAGGGGGAGGAGAGGTGCCCGCCTTCAAGTTCGGAGACATCTAAACCAAGCTGTTTGAATGCCGTCATCCATGTGGCGAGGGAACCCTGCGCTTCGTTCGTCACCAAACGGGGCCGAAGACCCCGACCGATCTGAATGGCCAAACGCGGAACGCCACCCCGCCTGCGGCCCCGAGGGAGTTCACCGAATGAGTTCATCCGCCACCCCGTCCCGCCCGAGCGTGAATGCGCTCGCCGCTCCCCTGGTCGAGGCCCTCGCCGCCGACGCGGCCCGGTTGCGGCTCGCCGTGACGCGGGCGCCGGACGGGGCGCGGCTGATCGATGCCGGGGCGGGGGCGCGGGGCTCGATCGAGGCCGGGCGGCGCATCGCCGAGATCTGCCTCGGCGGCCTCGGCACCGTGACGGTGGGACCCGCCGGCCCCCTCGACGCCTGGCCCTTCACCCTGACGGTGCACAGCACCGACCCGGTGCTCGCCTGCCTCGGCAGCCAGTATGCCGGCTGGAACCTCGCCGACGAGGAGGGAGATTCGGGCTTCTTCGCCCTCGGCTCCGGGCCTGGCCGGGCGGCGGCGGCGGTCGAGCACCTGTTCGAGGAACTGGCCTACCGCGACGAGGCCCCGCGGATCGCCCTGGTGCTCGAATCGGGCAGCCCGCCACCCGCCGCCGTCACCGCCAAGGTCGCAGCCGCGGCCGGGGTGACGCCCGCAGACGTCACCTTCGTGTACGCTCCCACCCAGAGCCTCGCCGGCGCGACCCAGGTGGTCGCCCGGGTGCTGGAGGTCGCGCTGCACAAGGCGCACTCGGTCGGGTTCGACCTGAACGCCATCGTCGACGGGATCGGCGCGGCGCCGTTGAGCCCGCCGCATCCGGACTTCATCCAGGCGATGGGCCGCACCAACGACGCGATCATCTATGGCGGGCGGGTGCAGCTCTTCGTCGAGGCCGACGATTCCGACGCCATGGCGCTCGCCGAGGCCTTGCCGAGCACCACCTCGCGCGACCACGGTGCCCCCTTCGCGGAGATCTTCTCCCGCTTCAACGGCGATTTCTACGCCATCGACAAGCACCTGTTCAGCCCGGCCGAGGTGGTGGTGACCTCGCTGACCTCCGGCCACAGCCACCGGGCCGGCCGGCTGGTGCCGGAGCTGGTCGCGCGCTCCTTCGCCTGAGGTCTCTGCCATGCGGATCGGGCTCGCGGCCGATAACGGCGCCTGGCACAAGGCGAAACTCCTCGCGGCGCTCAACGACCTCGGCTCGAGGCCGGTGCTGTTCTCGCTCGCCGACGTCACGGTCGAGACCGGGCATCCCGAGCCCCTGCGCGTGCCGGGCTTCGGCGGCGACCTGCCGGACGGGGTGCTGCTTCGCACCATCGCGGGCGGCACCTTCGAGGCGACGACGATGCGGCTCGGGGTGCTGCACGCGCTCGAGGCCGCCGGCACATTGGTGTGGAACGGACCGGCCGCCATCGAGCGCTCGGTCGACAAGGCGATGACGAGCCTGCTGCTCGCCCGCCACCGCATCCCGACGCCGGAGACCTTCGTGCTCTCGCGCCGCGAGGCCGCCGCCGAGGTGGTGGCCCGGGAGGCGGGGCCGGGACGGCCGCTGGTGCTGAAACCCCTGTTCGGCTCGCAGGGCGAGGGACTGCAGCTGATCGCAGAGCCCGGGGAGCTGCCGCCGGAGGAGCTGGTCGGCCGGGTCTACTACCTCCAGCGCTACGTCGCCCGGCGCGACGGGGCCTTCCAGGATTACCGGGTCTTCGTCTGCGCTGGCCGGGCGGTGGCCGGAATGATCCGGGAGGGCGACGGCTGGGTCACCAACGTCCACCGGGGCGGCCGGCCGCTGCCCTGGCGCCCGCCGGCCCGGGCTGCGGAGCTGGCGGAGCGGGCCGCCGCCGCGATCGGCTGCTTCTATACGGGGATCGACCTCGTCGAGGACGGGGAGGGCGGCTTCCAGGTGCTGGAGGTCAACAGCATGCCGGCCTGGTCGGGCCTGCAGCAGGTGACCTCCGTCGACATCGCCCGGGAAGTCGCCGCCGGCTTCCTGGCGGCGGTCCGGACGGGCTCGGCGCCGCGCCTCGTCGCCGAGGGGGCGTGATGCGGCCCCTGACCGCGCCGGCGATCGGGCAAGCCTATCTCGCCGCCTGCCGGGCCGAACTCGCGGCGATCAAGCCCGGCAACGTCCACGTCCACGCCGCCGGGCACCGGATGAGCGTGGCGGATTTCGAGGCGAGCGCGATCCTCTCCGCCCCCCACCTCGCTGCGGCGGGCGCCCGGGTCGGGGCGCGGATCGAGGGTGCGGTCGCGGCCACCCGCACAGGAGTCGGCCAGAACACCAATCTCGGCATCGTGCTGCTCTGCGCCCCGCTCGCCGCCGCGGCCGAACGGCCGGGCCCGCTGCGGCAGGCGCTGGGCGGCGTGCTGGCGGACCTCGACCAAGCGGACGCGGCCGGCCTCTACGCGGCGATCCGGCTCGCCAATCCCGGCGGCCTCGGCCGGGCCGAGCGCCACGACGTGACGACCGACGCCGCCCCGCCCGTCCTGACCGCCATGAGCGAGGCGGCCTCGCGCGACCGCATCGCGCGCGCCTACGTCACCGGGTTCGAGGACCTGTTCGCCACCGGGCTCCCGGCGCTGGCAGCGGCGCGCGCCACGGGCCTGTCCGAGCCCTGGACCACCACGGCGGTCCACCTCGCCTTCCTGACCGGCTTCCCCGACAGCCACATCGCCCGCAAGTTCGGCCCCGCCACCGCAGAGCGGGTGCGGGCGGAGGCCGAGGCCGCCCTCCGCGGGCTCGCCCTCGGGGAGGGCGCGCGGGCGGCCCTGCTCGCCCACGACACCGCCCTCAAGGAGGCGGGCCTCAACCCCGGCACCAGCGCCGACCTCACCGTGGCGACCCTGTTCCTCGACGCGCTCGCCCGCCTGAGGGCGCCGGACGATGACTCGACCAATGCAACCCGCCAATAAGTCGTAGTCGCGATACGGCTCGTCTGCCGGCGTCTCGGCCGGACTGGACCATTGTACCGGGCCGCCCGCCTTGTTCACGGTTCAGCGGCGCTGTAGTGTCGCGCCGCTATCCGGAGAACCGGTTCGGCCGCGGGCTGAACGCCGACAGCAAGGATGGCGGGGCCGAGCCGCATGATTAAGGCGGCCGGTTAACCTTATCGACACCTGGGAGAACCCCCCACATGGCGACGATCAATAAGGTGATGGTGGGCGAAGCCCTCGTCGGTGACGGCAACGAGGTCGCGCATATCGACCTCATCATCGGCCCGCGCGGCAGCGCCGCCGAGCAGGCGTTCTGCAACAGCCTGACCAACAACAAGCACGGCTTCACCAGCCTGCTCGCGGTGGTGGCGCCGAACCTGCCGTGCAAGCCCAACACCCTGCTGTTCAACAAGGTCACCATCAACGACGCCCGCCAGGCCGTCCAGATGTTCGGCCCGGCCCAGCACGCCGTCGCCAAGGCGGTGCAGGATTGCGTCGCCGAGGGCATCATCCCGGCCGCCGAGGCCGACGACCTCTACATCCTGGTCGGCGTGTTCATCCACTGGGAAGCCGCCGACGACGCCAAGATCGAGAAGTACAACTACGAGGCCACGAAGCTGTCGATCCAGCGCGCCATCAAGGGCACGCCGACCGCCGCCGAGGTCACGCAGCAGTACAAGACCGCCCAGCACCCCTTCGCGGCGAACGTGGCTTAGACAGGAAACCGTCCGGAACAGTCAGCGGCGCCTCCCCCGCCGCCTCCGCCGCCTCCGCCGCAGGGGCTGTTCCAGCGACTGGCCTCCATCTTCCTCGGTCGTTGACCGCACCATCGGGAGGGCCCCAGCGGGCCCTCCTTTTCTTTTGGTGCCATCAGGCCCGCAGCCGCCCGTCATGGATCGCGCTCGCGACCAGCACCCCGGCGGCGCCGGCCGCCGCCAGGGCCGGCAGGTCCTCCGGCCCGCGCAGGCCCCCGGCGGCGTAGAAGGCCGTGCGCGGCGCCAGGGCCTTGAGGGCGGCGAGCCCGGCGAGGTCCGGGCCCGCGCCGCTGCCGACCCGCGACAGGGTCATCACGATCACCTCCGGCGGCCAAGTCGACGGGTCCTCGTGCAGCTCCGGCGCGCCGAGACGCGCGCCGTCGCGGCTGTCGAGGGAGAGCACCGCGGCGGCGCCGAGCCGGCGCACCAGGGCCGCGTCCGACTGGCTCTCGCTGCCGAGCACCGGCCGGCCGAGGCGAGTGGCGAGGAACGAAGCGACGCCGCCTTCCGTGGAAAAGCCGGCATCGACCCACAGCTCCACCCCCGGGCAGGCCGCGGTGATCGCCCGCAGGGCGCCGAGGTCGGGCGGCGTCCCGTCCATGATCGCGTCGAGGTCGGCGACGTAGAGCCGGCGCGCCGGCCAGGCGCCGAGGAGGCCGCGCGCCACGTCGGCGGGGGCGGGGCCGGGGCTGAGCGGCGTCACGATCGGCGCGTAAAGCTCCCGGTCGCCGGCCCGGGCCCGCACCACGACGCCGCCGCGCAGGTCGAGGACCGGCACCACTTCGGTCCGGGTTGAAAAGCCCGGCCCGCTCATGCCACCCCGCCCCGACCGTTCCCGTGCGAGATCCGACCGTGCCCCATCTCCATCCCCCCGCCTCGCTCTCTCGCGTCATCGGCTGGGACCTCGGCGGGGTCCATGTCAAGGCGGCGCTGATCGAGGGCGGCCGCGTGCAGGCGGTGGTGCAGGCGCCGTGCCCGCTCTGGAACGGCCTGCCGGCCCTCGACGCCACCCTCGCAGCTCTGCCGGGCTGGGCCCGGGAACCGGCCCGCCACGCCGTGACGATGACCGGCGAACTGACCGACTGCTTTTCCGACCGCGCCGACGGCGTGGCGCAGCTCGCCGCCTGGGCCTCGGACCATCTGGCGGGCGAGGTCGCGATCTATGCCGGACGTTCCGGCTTCGTCGCGCCCGGCGCGGCATCGTCCCGCGCGTCCGACGTCGCCAGTGCCAACTGGCACGCCGCCGCCGCCCTGGTCGGCCGCTTGCGGCCGGACGCGCTCCTCGTCGACATCGGCTCGACCACCGCCGACCTGATCCCGATCCAGGACGGGCAGCCCCGCGCGCTCGGCTACAGCGACGCCGAGCGGCTGGAGACGGGGGAGCTGGTCTATACCGGGGTGGTGCGCACGCCGCTGCTGGCCCTGTCGCGGACGGTGCCGTTCCGCGGCCGGCGCACGGCACTGATGGCCGAGTGCTTCGCCACCACTGCCGACGCCTATCGCCTGCTCGGTCGGCTACCGGAGGCAGAGGACCAGCAGGACACCGCCGACCTCAAGGGCAAGTCGATGCCTGAGACCGAGATCCGCCTCGCCCGGATGATCGGCCGCGACCGCCAGGAGGGCGGAGCGGCCGACTGGGCGCGGCTCGCCGGCTTCTTCGCCGAGGCGCAGCTGCGCCTGCTGCATGACGCCGCCGGCCTGATCCTGTCCCGCGGCGCGTTGCCCGACGCGGCGCCGTTCGTGATCTGCGGCGCCGGCCGCTTCGTCGCCGCCCAGCTCGCGGCGCGCCTCGAGCGCCCGGCCGAGGAACTGGCCGACCTGATCGCGCCACGCCTCGCTCCGGAGGCCGCCGCCTTCGCGTCGACCTGCGGGCCGGCGGTGGCGGTGGGGTTGCTGGCGGCGGGGTGAGTTGTGGGCCGAAACGCGGTTATCACGGCAAACGACGTCACGACGAGCCTACGAGGCACAGACATCCCCTCGTACGCCACACCCTTTCCCGGACGACTGAAACGAAGTGGAAGGAGATCCGGGATCCAGCAGAAGAAGTGCCGCGAAGCAGCTCTGAATGCTGAGCCGTTGCGGACAAGCAGACGCTTCGCGACTTCTTGCGCTGGATCCCGGATCTCCTTCCGCTGACGCTTCAGTCGTCCGGGAAAGGGGAAGCTTTATAAGATACGGCTTGCGAGCAGTCAGAACCGGTGGGCCAGCGCCGCGCCGAGCCCATCCTCGATCCCCCCGCGCGCACCGAGCCACGGCAGGCTGATCGGGGTGTCGATGAGCAGCAGCAGGGTCCGGCGCAGGAGCTGGTCCAGCGATTCGGGACCGCCGCCCGTCCCGAGGCCGGTGCCGTTGAGTCGGTCGTCCAGCTCCCGGGTGGTACCCAGGAAACCCATGCTCCAGCCGGAGAAGCGGCGCTCGGCCGCGACGTCCATCTCGATCACCGCGAGGGTGTGGTGGCGCCGGTCGACGAGGATCGATTCGAAGATCGGTTGCACGCCCGTCCGCGGTCCCTCCAGCACCTGAAAGAAGCCGAGGCCGGTATAGACCAGCACGCCCGAGACCGCGGCCGCCTGGTTGCGCCGCCGGGCGGTCGCGAGAAGGCGCGCGACGTGACCCTGACCCAGCATCACCTCCGCGGGGTGCGCAGCGGTACTCTTGTAGATGATGCGAAAGATGTCCTCGGACATCCGAATCTCCGGGCAGCGATTCCACCTGGATAGTCCGAACGGTGCCGGTCGCGATAGCACCCGAAGGCACAACCGGGAGAATTCTATGCCAGATTCGCCACCTGAGATAGAATTCCCACACCCGGGCTCAGCTGCGCCAGCGCAGTTCCCGCGGCTCCAAAGGGTTGACGAAGGCGGCGCCGGCCTCGCGAGCGCGCAGGAACTCGCGCTTGAGGCTGAAATACCATTGCGACTGCACGTCGCTCTCGCCCATCAGCACCATCGCGGGCTTCCGGTCGAGGCCGCGCTGGGCGATCTGGAGCACGTCCCGGTCCTGGCCGAGGAACTGGCGCATCAGCGGCCGGGCGACGGGCTTCAGCAGGTTGAGGCCTGGGATGTTCCAGTACATCGCGTTGATGAGCGCGGTGCGCCCGTTCGCCAGCGGCGAAGCGAAGGTGTAGTTGGCGAGACGCTTCGGGCCGGCGGTGATCCGCTCCAGCCGCACCCCCGGCAACCGGAACTCGATCTCGACCTCCGGGATCGAGCCGAGCAGGCGGTAGGCGAGGGAGGCGGTCTTCGCCGTGTGGCTCGTCATGGTGAAGCCGAAGGGCGAGGGCGCAAAGTGCTTCACCTTCTCCTTCATGGTCTTCGACGGGCGCCACCACCAGGAATCGTGCACGTAGGCGACGTGGGCCGGATCGACGAAGCTGAGCGCCACGAGGTCGAACGAGGCCTCGACCTCCAGGATCTCGACGAGCTGGCCGCAATAGTCGAAATCGACCTCCGGGATCGGCGGCGCCGTCTCCGGGCTCGCGCCCGCCGGGTTCGCACTGGCATGGACCCAGATCAGGCCCGACTTCTCGGCCACGGCGAAGCGGGCGAGGCGGACCGAGGCGAAGTTGGCGTCGTCGCGGCGGGCGAGCGCGGGAATCGCCGCGCAGGCGCCGTCGGGCCGGAACTGCCAGCCGTGGAATGGGCAGACGAGGTTGCCGTCGACGAGGCGGCCGGCCGAGAGCGCCATGCCGCGATGGGGGCAGCGGTCGCGCAGGGCGAACAGCGCGCCCGATTCCTCGCGCCCGACCACCACGGCCTCCTCGCCGAGGCGGACCGACCGCATGCCCCCGGGCCGCAAGCTGCGGCTCTCGCCGACGCAGTACCAGACGTCGTCGAGCGCCCGGCGGATCGGATCCCCTGTCATGCTGCCTTCCGCGGTCCCAACCGTTCCGTGCCCCTCGCGGCATTCCTGCCGGCGGATGTCCTTAACGCATCCTGCGGGCGCGTGAAGCGCTCAAGGGCGCGCACCTCCCCCGCGCCGACACGGCGCGAATGGCAGGCGCCGCGCCGCAAGACGATGCGGAACGGCGAGCGGGGCCGTTCGTTACCGTGCCGGGATGCCGCAGGGCGAGCGCGCCCTACATGGCTCCCCGGCCGCATGCGCGGGCGGCCCCCCACATTCGGAAGCCCCTGACGGAGGATGACACGATGAGCCTGCTCGGGACGATCGTCAGCAAGATCCTGCACCCCTTCGGCGGCGGCGAGGCCAAGGCGGAGACGCCGGACGCCACCACCCCCACCAGCGCCCCGGCCGGCGGTTCGGGCGGAGCCGCCGGCGGCGACGTGCCGAAGGTCGACGGCAAGGTCGATGTCGAAGCGGTGCTCAACGACCTGGCCTCCAAGGCCGGCCAGCCGCTGAACTGGCGCACCTCGATCGTCGACCTGATGAAGCTGCTCAACCTCGACAGCAGCCTGTCGGCCCGCAAGGAACTCGCCCAGGAGCTGCACTACAGCGGCGACACCAGCGATTCCGCCACGATGAACGTCTGGCTGCACAAGCAGGTCATCAAGAAGCTCGAGGAGAACGGCGGCAAGGTGCCGGACGACCTCAAGGACTAAGAGGATCGGATCGGCCCGCCTCCGGGAGAGGCGGGCCGGGCCGCAAGGACCGGGCTCGGCTTTCAGCGCCCGGTACGCGCCCGGGTCCAGAGGCGGGTCACCACCCGCTGGGTGCGGTCGTCGTAGGCGGTGTTGGTGAACAGCCGGCGGAAGGTGGCGTCGTCCGGGTAGATGCCGGGATCGGACAGGATCTCGGGCTTGACCAGGGCCTTCGCCGCCAGGTTGCCGCTGGCATAGGAAACGAAGTTGGTGTTGGCCGCGGCCACCTCGGGCCGCATCATGAAGTCGATGAAGGCGTAGGCCTCCGCCGCGTGTGGCGCATCCTTGGGGATCGCGAAGGCGTCGAACCACATCAGCGCGCCCTGCTGCGGGATATAGTAGGCGATGTCGACGTCGTTCTTCGCCTCGCGGGCGCGCCGGCGGGCCTGCAGCACGTCGCCCGAATAACCCACCGACAGGCAGACGTCGCCGTTGGCGAGCTGGTTGATGTACTCGGAGGAGTGGAACTTCTGCACCGCGCCGCGGATGCGGAACAGCGCGTCGCCCGCCTTGTCGAGGTCGTCGACCCGGCGCGAATCCGGCTTCAGGCCGAGCGCCTGGAGCACGCTCGGAACAATGTCGTCGGGCGAATCCAGCATCGTGACGCCGCAATCCTTGAGCTTGGCGATCAGCTCCGGGCGCAGGACGATGTCCCAGGTGTTGAGCGGCTGGTTGGGACCGAGGCGCTCGCGCACCAGCGCAGTGTTCACCCCGATGCCGGTGGTGCCCCACATGTAGTCGACCGCGTAGGCATTGCCCGGATCGTAGGCCGCGAGCCGCGCCGTCACCTCGGGCCAGGCGTGCTTGAGGTTCGGCAGCTTGGCCTTGTCGAGGGGCTGGAACGCGCCGACCTTGATCAGGCGCTGCAGGAAGGGCCCGGTCGGCACCACGATGTCGTAGCCCGAGCGGCCGGCGAGCAGCTTGGTCTCGAGGATCTCGTTGGTGTCGTAGGTGTCGTAGACGACCTTGATGCCGGTCTCGCGCGTGAAGGCGTCGAGCATCTTGGGGTCGATATAGTCCGACCAGTTGTAGATGTTGACGACCCGCTCCGGCGCGGCGACCGCGGGGCCGGCCGGCCCCGCCGCGAGGGCGAGGAGGCAGGCGGCGGCCCCCAAGGCGGCCCCAAGGAAACGGCGCCGGAGCGGGTTCATCGTCAGGCTCCGGTCGCGGCGATGATCGAGATCTCGACCCGGTATTGCGGGCCGGCGAGCTTGGCCTCGACGGTGGCGCGGGCCGGGGTGTGGCCGGCCGCCACCCAGCCGTCCCAGGCCCGGTTCATCTCGGCGAAGGTCGACATGTCGGCGAGGTAGATCGTGGCCGAGAGGAGCTTCGTCTTGTCGCTGCCCACAGAGGCGAGCAGCGCGTCGATCTGGGCCAGGATGTCCTTGGTCTGCGCCTCGACGCCCTCGTTGTTCGAGACTTCGTCCGCGACCTGGCCGGCCAGGTAGACGGTGCCGTTATGCACCACCGCCTGGCTCATCCGGGGGCCGGTCTCGAAACGCGTGATGGTCATCGGGAACTCCTGGAGGGATCTGAGGGGAGGGCCCGGAGAAGGGACTTGGACGGGCGCTCCGGCGCCTTGTGCCGCCGAACCCGGGCCGGCGTAAAGGGCCCTCGGGAAAACCTCGGCGGCACGGGACGCAGGTTTCGGCGCAACCACGGCGCGGTCAGCGCGTTTGCTCTTCACTTAAGCGGAGCCGAAGGGCAGCCTCCATGCTTGCGATCCTGTGGACCATCATCATCGGCTTCGTCGCCGGTGTCATCGCCAAGTTCATCATGCCCGGCTCGACCAATGAGCCGAGCGGCTTCATCATGACCACGCTTCTGGGCATCGTCGGCGCTTTCGTGGCGACGTTCCTGGGCCAGGTCACCGGCTGGTACCCACCGAACGAGGGCGCGGGCCTGATCGCCTCGGTCGTCGGCGCGGTGATCGTGCTCGCGATCTTCGGCTTCATCCAGGGCCGCCGCCGCACCACGGCCCTTTGAGGGCACGGTGAGCCGGCGGGACCCGCCGGCTCTTCCTCGAACGAGAAAGGCCCGCACCGGGAGACCGGTGCGGGCCTTTCTAATGTCCGGGCATGCCGCACGCACGAGAGGGCGGGGCACCCGAGGCGCCCCGCCGAAGTATCAGACGCGCGCCGGCGCGTGCGAGCTGCCGTTCATCAGCGACTTGGCGGCGCAATGGCCGGTGGCGCCGCGGATCGCCAGGAGCGAGCCAGCGACCAGGGCCGCGAGGCTCAGGAACTTGTTCGGCCGCGGCTGCGCCGCGGCGGCCGCCAGACCGAGGCCGAGCACGACCGAGATGGTGCGCTCCTTGGTGGTCAGGTTGCGCTCGCCGCCGAAGACGTCGTGGATCAGGTCGTTGGCCATGGGGTCTCCGTCAGGGTATCGCGGAAGAATTCCGCTGCGTCGCGGTGCGAACGCGGCCGGAGGCCGGACGTTCCCTGGGGAAGAGCCCGCTCAGGCCTGCTGCGCTTCGGCGATCAGCCTGTCGTCGATCTCCCGGGCGCGGATGGCCGCCGGGCGGTCGGCGAGGCGGGCGACATAGGCCTCGTAAGGAGGGCGCCGCTCGATGCCGCCGAACTGCATCCCCCACATCAGGTGTGAGCCGAGATAGAGGTCGGCGGCCGAGAAGCGTCCGCCGGCGAGGTAGTCGCGGCCCGAGACCGCCCCTTCGAGGGCGTCGAGCACCTCCGCCATGCTGCCGTAGCCGACCATGCGGCGGCGCTCCTCCGAGACCTCGACGCCGAGCGCCTTGTTGGTCACCGCCGCCTCGACCGGCCCGGCGGCGAAGAACAGCCAGCGGTAATACGCGCCGCGCTCCGGATCACCCGCGGCCGGAGCGAGGCCGGCTTCCGGGAAGGCATCGGCCAGGTAGGCGCAGATCGCCGCCGTCTCGGTCACGGTGACGCCGCGATGGGTCAGGGCCGGCACCTTGGCGAGCGGATTGATGGCCCGGTAGGCCGCCTCCTTCATCGTCGGACCGTAGCCGACGATTTCGGTGCGGTAGGACGCCCCGACCTCCTCCAGCATCCAGCGGACGATGCGGCCGCGGGACATCGGATGGGTGTAGAAGACGAGATCGTCGCTCATGCGCTGCCTCCCCGGCGGGCGAATCAGCGGCGCCCGCGACAGACCTTGAAGCAGAGGCGGGGGCGGGCGGGAAGGTGGGGGCTCCGTTACGGCGACATCGCCCACGGGTCGACCGTGCGTAACCCGGCGGCTTCGAAAGGGCCAGTGTCGCGGGTGGAGACCATCAAGCCGTGCGCCGCCGCCGTCGCGGCGATGCAGCCATCCGCCATGGCGATGCCCCGGCCGGCCTGCCTCGCCCGCACCATGCGATCGGCATAGGCCTGCGCGGCATCCAGGTCGAAAGCCAGGATACGGCCCTCGAACAGGGGCAATACCTCTGCCTCCAGGCGACGGCGGAGCGTATCTCGCCGCTTGCCCGGCGGCAGGGCGGCGATTCCGAACCGGAGTTCGGCGACGGTGATGGCCGACAGGCAGAGGGTCTCGATCGCCTGGGCGTCGATCCAGGCGAGCACGCGCGGATCAGGGGCTGGCCGCAACGGCTCGGACACGACGTTGGTGTCGAGCAGGATCATTCGAAGCTCATCGGCGCGGTCGGGGTCTCGCCCCGGAGACGGTCGAACGGCTCCAACTCCACCTCCGTCAGGCCCGCCTCGCGGCCGATCGCGGACAGCAACGTGCCGAGCTTGACGCGATGCGTCGGGCGTACCGCCGCTTCGAGGATGTCGCGCATCTCGGCTTCCGTACTGCGCCCGTGCTGAGCGGCGCGGACCTTCAGGGCGCGGTGCGCCTCGTCGGAGAGGTTGCGGATGGTGACGGCGGGCATGACGGCGTGCCTCGGAGAATCAAGAAAATGATAGCAAATCGCACGATCTGCCATCAACGCTCATAGTGCCAATCCGCTGACGCTTGCGGACACCTACATACGAAAAAAGCGCGGTCCCGGAGGACCGCGCTCTTGGATCTCTCATCGGGCGGAGACCTGTCCGGTCCCCGCCCGATCGACTTAGCCGATCACTCGCCGGCGCGGGGCTGCCGCTCGCGCGAGCGGTCGGCGTCGCGCTGGGCCTTCAACTTCTCGGTCAGGTCCTCGCCGGTCGCCTGGTCGACGACCTTCATCGAGAGGCGGATCTTGCCGCGATCGTCCTGCCCCAAGAACTTCACCTTCACCTTGTCGCCCTCCTTCACCACGTCGGTGACCTTGGCGACACGCTGGGCGGCGAGCTCGGAGATGTGGACGAGGCCGTCCTTGGCGCCGAAGAAATTGACGAAGGCGCCGAACTCCATCGTCTTCACGACAGTGCCCTCGTAGATCATGCCGACCTCGGCCTCGGCCACGATCGAGCGGATCCAGTTGTAGGCCGCCTTGATCGCCTTGCCGTCGGCCGAGGCGATCTTGATGATGCCGGTATCCTGGATGTCGATCTTGGCGCCGGTCTTCTCGACGATCTCGCGGATCACCTTGCCGCCGGTGCCGATCACTTCGCGGATCTTGTCGGTTGGGATCTGCATCGTCTCGATGCGCGGCGCGTGCTCGCCGAGCTCGGGACGGGCGGCGGTCAGGGCCTTGGACATCTCGGCGAGGATCGTGGCACGGCCGTCCTTGGCCTGGGCCAGAGCCACCCGCATGATCTCCTCGGTGATGCCGGCGATCTTGATGTCCATCTGGAGCGAGGTGATGCCCTCCTCCGTGCCGGCCACCTTGAAGTCCATGTCGCCGAGGTGATCCTCGTCGCCAAGGATGTCGGACAGGACCGCGTAGCGCTCACCCTCGAGGATGAGGCCCATGGCGATGCCGGCCACCGGACGGCGCAGGGGCACGCCGGCATCCATCAGCGACAGCGAGGCGCCGCAGACCGAGGCCATCGAGGACGAGCCGTTCGACTCGGTGATCTCCGACACGACACGGATCGTGTAGGGGAACTCGTGGGCGGCCGGCAGGACCGGGTGCACGGCGCGCCAAGCGAGCTTGCCGTGGCCGATCTCGCGGCGGCCCGGGGAGCCCATGCGGCCGGTCTCACCCACCGAATAGGGCGGGAAGTTGTAGTGGAGGAGGAACGTCTCCTTGTAGGTGCCCGAGAGCGCGTCGATGAACTGCTCGTCGTCGCCGGTGCCGAGGGTGGCCACCACCAGCGCCTGGGTCTCGCCGCGGGTGAACAGGGCCGAGCCGTGGGTGCGGGGCAGCACGCCGACCTCGGAGACGATCGGGCGGACGGTCTTCACGTCGCGGCCGTCGATGCGGGAGCCGGTGTCGAGGATGTTCCAGCGGACCACCTTCGACTGGGCCTCCTTGAAGGCGGCCTTGATTTTTTCCGCCTCGAAGCGGGCCTCGCCCTCGGCGGGAGCCAGGGCCGCCATCACCTTCGCCTTCACGGCGTCGACGGCGGCGTAGCGCTCCTGCTTGACGGTGTTCTTGTAAGCCTCGCGCAGATCGGCCTCGCCGACCTCGAGCACGGCCTTCTCGACCTCGGAATTATCCGCGGGCTGGAAGTTGCGCGGCTCCTTGGCAGCCTTCTCGGCGAGCCGGATGATCGCCTCGATGACCGGCTGGAAGTGCTTGTGGCCGAACATCACGGCCCCGAGCATCACGTCCTCGGACAGCTCCTTCGCCTCGGACTCGACCATCAGCACGGCGTCCTGGGTGCCGGCGACGACGAGGTCGAGGGTCGAGCCCTCCATCTCCTG
The DNA here is from genome assembly GCF_040593685.1 of Methylobacterium sp. EM32. NCBI lineage: Bacteria > Pseudomonadati > Pseudomonadota > Alphaproteobacteria > Hyphomicrobiales > Methylobacteriaceae > Methylobacterium > Methylobacterium sp. EM32. The sequence goes on from NZ_JBEXZS010000028.1 coordinate 33,743, forward strand.
GATGGGCGGGTTGAGCTTGTACTGGCCGCCGACATAGCCGACGCGGGCCGCGCCGATCGGGCCCATGAACGGCACGCCCGAGAGGGTGAGCGCGGCCGAGGCCGCCACCATGGCGAGGATGTCGGGATCGGTCTCGAGGTCGTGCGAGAGCACCGTGACGACGAGCTGGGTGTCGTTGCGCCAGCCCTCGACGAAGAGGGGGCGGATCGGCCGGTCGATCAGGCGGGAGACCAGGGTCTCCTTCTCGGAGGGACGGCCCTCGCGCTTGAAGTAGCCGCCCGGGATGCGGCCGGCGGCGTAGGTCCGCTCCTGGTAGTTAACCGTGAGGGGGAGGAAGTCGATGCCGGGCTTCGGCTCCTTCATCGATACCACGGTGGCGAGCACCGAGGTCTCGCCGTAGGTGGCGACCACGGCGCCGTCGGCCTGGCGGGCGACCTTGCCGGTCTCGAGCACGAGCTTGCGCCCGCCCCACAGCAGCTCTTCGCGTTGAACGTCGAACATGTTCGTCATGCCTTCCTGCGGTCCGGGAGGGCGGCGCCAGCGCAAGACGGCGAGGGGCTCGACGGATGAGCCCCCGGCGATCCTGCCCTGGCGGTCGCGGCCCGCATTCTTGCAGTGCGGGTCCCGGAAGAGTGGGCGGCCGGACCCATTCCGGCCCACCCGGGGCGATGGAGCCTATGGCTTCATCGCAAAACGCGGCCCGGGCCGGTGCCCGAACCGCGTGAGCCCGCCTTAGCGGCGGATGCCGAGGCGCTCGATGAGGGCGCGGTAGCGCGCCTCGTCCTTGCGCTTCAGGTAGTCGAGGAGCGACCGGCGCTGCGAGACCAGCTTGAGCAGGCCGCGGCGCGAGTGGTTGTCCTTGGTGTGGGTCTTGAAGTGCCCGGTGAGGTTCTGGATCCGCTCGGTGAGGATCGCGACCTGCACCTCCGGCGAGCCGGTGTCGGTCCCGCCGCGGGCGTGTTCCTTGATGAGCGCGGTCTTGCGCTCCGCCGTGATCGACATCGCGTGTCCTTTCAGGTGGTACGGTTTCGTGGATGCGCGGCCGCGAAGGACCGCCTTCTCGCACGGGGCTCGGCCGGGCCAGGATGTCGTCCAGCGCGGTCTGCCAAGGCGAAAAACCTCGCCGTGTAAGGGCGAGGGTGGCGCACCTCTACACGAAACCGTCCGCCCCCGCCACTCCCCGTCGCCGAATCATCCCGCGCGCGGTTTCGTCACGCCCGCACGGGAATGGCCGAGGTCGAACCCAGGATACCCCCGAGCAGTTTGCCCGCCATTCTCACCCCCACGAGAGGTTCACCATGACGACCGCGACCGCGGACAAGACCGGCACGGCCACCAACGAGATTGTGCAGTCGATCTACGTCACCGCCCTGCGCAACACCCACGCCCTGGAGAAGCAGGCGGCGCAGATGATCCAGCGCCAGATCGAGCGCTACGAGAGCTATCCCGAGCTGACCCAGGCCCTGCGGCTGCACAAGAGCGAGACCGACCAGCAGGTCACCCGCCTCTCCGACCTGCTGCACGGCCACGGCGAGGACCGATCGCTCCTGAAGGACGTGGTGACACAGACGGTCGGCAACGTCGCGGCGCTGGTGCACAGCGTGACGGGCGACGAGGTCCTGAAGAACCTCTACACCGACTACTCGGTCGAGACCTACGAGATCGCCGCCTACACCTCGCTCATCGCGCTCGCCGAGGAGGCGGGGCATAGCCGAGACATCGAGACCCTGCGCCAGTCGCTCAAGGAGGAAGAGCGGATGGCCGAGGCGGTGTTCCGGCAGATCGTGCCGGTGACGAAGGGGTATGTCGCCCGGGAGGTGCGGGGCGAGAAGGCGGACCGGTAAGAGGCAGAGGGGCGGGGCTTCGCCCCTTCAGTTCCGCTCGAAGGCGAATTCGATCCGGAGGCGAGCCCCCGTCGCCTCCGCGAAACGGCGCAGCGAGGTCGTGGTCGGCGCGGTCTTGCCAGTTTCCCAACGTGCCACCATCGCTTGCGAGGTGCCGATGCGACGGGCGACTTCCGCCTGGGACAGCTTGGCGGCCTGCCTGGCTTCCGCCATGGCGAAGGCTAGATCCATCGCCGGAGAGACTTCCTCGTAGGCGGCTTGATATTCGGGGTCCGCGTGCCAGCGCTCGCGGACGCTCTGGAACGGGATCGACATCACTGTACTCCTTTCGCGCGCTCCAGGGCCCTTTCGATCATGCGTCTCGGCGTCTTCTGGGTTTTCTTCATGAACGCCGCGACGATGACAACCCGCTGGCCGACGACAGTGACATAAAGCGCACGACCATCGTCACCTGCAGCGCTCGGACGCATCTCCCAGAGCTTGCCTTCCAGATGCTTGACGTGAGGCTCGCGAAGGTTGTCGAGCCCAAGCACTTCGATTCTGCTGACGATCTTGTCGAGGGCAGCACGAACCTTCGGAGGCCAAGCGTCAAGCTCCGCCATGACGGCCTCGTCTAGGATCTAGACCTGCCACGGCATGCAGAAAACTATATCAAAAAAGGCATCGATCAAGGCGTTGTTTCATCGCGGCTACCCAGGGCTTGCTGTGTTGCAACCGTATGATCACAGCTCCAGCTCCACCGTCACCGGCACATGGTCCGACGGCTTCTCCCAGGCCCGGGTGTGCCGCGCCACCGTCACCGCCTTGACGGTATCGGCGAGGTCCGGGGTGACCCAGATGTGGTCGAGGCGCCGTCCCTTGTCGGCGGCGGCCCAGTCGGGGGAGCGGTAGCTCCACCAGGTATAGATCTTCTCCGGCGGCGGGCGCAGGTGGCGCATCGTGTCGATCCAGCCGGCCTCGCCCCGCAAGGATTCCAGGCGCTCGGTCTCGATCGGGGTGTGGCTCACCACGTCGAGGAGCTGCTTGTGCGACCAGACGTCGTGCTCCAGCGGCGCCACGTTGAGGTCGCCGACGAGGATCGCCGGGCCGGCGGGGCGCCGGCCGCCCCAGGCGCGCAGCTCGTCCATGAAGGAGAGCTTGTGGGCGAACTTGTCGTTGAGCTTGGCGTCCGGCACGTCGCCGCCCGCCGGAACGTAGAAGTCGTGGATCGCGATGCCGGCGGCGGGCCCGGCCTCGGGGCCGAGAACCGCCGAGATGTGGCGCGCGTCCTGGCGCTCGCAGAAGCTCATCACCTCGCGGGTGACGAGCGGCAGGCGCGAGAGGATCGCGACGCCGTTATAGCCTTTCTGCCCGGCGAAGACGACGTGGGGATAGCCGAAGCCCTGCAGCTCCTTCAGCGGGAAGCGGTCGTCCGGGCACTTGGTCTCCTGGAGGCAGAGCACGTCGGGCTTCGCCTCGTCGAGGAAACGGCGCACGAGGTCGATGCGCAGGCGGACCGAGTTGATGTTCCAGGTGCTGACGGTGAGGCGCAACGGTCGGGTACTCGCGAAATCAGTTCGGGCGGGCCTGCTGCATCTTGGCCTCGAGCTCCTTGTCGACGGCCCGGCCGTAATTGATGACGAACAGCATGCCGTCGACGGCGCGGCCGCGCTGGAGGTTGGAGAGCAGCACGGTGGTCTGGTAGCCCTGCGGGTCGGTGATCCGCCACTGGCTCAAGGTCTTCATCGCATCGTCGAAGTAGAGCGCGATGCGCGAGGTGCCGCCGAGCGTCGAGCGGTCGTCGAGCACGATGCGGATGCCGCCGGGCTCGGCCGACACGTCGGTGACCGTGAGGTCGCGAGCGAGGTCGATCTTGTCGCGAAGCAGGAATTTCAGCGGCGTCTGCGAGATGAAGTAGAGGTCCTGCGTCGCGAGCTTGCGGTCGCGCACCGCCACCGAGGTGCCGTCGGCGATCACCTCCAGGGAAGAGGGCTGGTCGTAGTCGAAGCGCAGGCGGCCGGGCTTGGCGAGGGTGAGCTTGCCGCCGATCTTGCGCCCGTCGGCGCCGATCTGGACGAAGTTGCCGGTCAGCGTCGTGACGCCGTTGAAATAGGCGTTGGCGCGCTCGATCACCGCCGCCGGGTTGGCGGGATCGACCGCCGACGGCGTCGTGACGGCGGCGACCTGCTGGGCCGGCCGGCTCTCGCCGGCGGACGGGACGGCGGCGGTCTCGACGGGCTCGGGCGCGGCGTTCTTGCCGCCACCGAGGGAGGACGGCCGGCGCGGCGGCAGGGGCGCCTTGGCGGAGGGGCCGGGAACCTGGCCGGCTGCGGGTGCCTGGCCCGGGGCAGCGGGGGCCATGTCCGGCTGCACGGCCTCGGGCGCCGGGTCCTTGCGGCCGAACAGGCCGTCGAGGAACGACGACACCTGCGCCTCCGCGGGCGCCGCGCTCAGCAGGGCGGCGACCGAGAGCGCGGCGCCGAGGGACACCGCGCGGAGCGGGCCGGAGCGGGGACGGCCGTTCATCGGCAGGGTTCTCCGTGTGGGCGGACGGGGAGGGACGGGGCTGCGCCGGCATGCCGACGCCGCACCTGCCCGGGATGCTGGCTTGCCGCAGGGGGCCGGTCCGGCCATAGAGCCGTCCCCTGTGGCGAATATGCGACGGCGGGGCGGCTCACGCCTCCTCGGCCCCTGGCTGGGGCGCCGGCTCGATCAGGATCTCGCGCTTGCCGGCGTGGTTGGCCGAGCCGACGATGCCCTCGCGCTCCATCCGCTCCATCAGCGAGGCCGCCCGGTTGTAGCCGATCTGCAGCCGCCGCTGGATGTAGCTGGTCGAAGCCTTCTTGTCGCGAAGCACCACCGCCACCGCCTGGTCGTAGAGGTCGGCCGACGGGTCGCCGAAGCTGCCCTGGTCCATGACCGGGGCGTCCTGCGCGGCGGCTGCCGCCTCCTCGGCCTCCTCGTCCGCCGTGACGGCGTCGAGGTAGGACGGGCGGCCCTGGCGCTTGAGGTGGGCCACCACCTGCTCGACCTCGTCGTCCGAGCAGAACGGCCCGTGCACCCGGGTCGTCCGCCCGCCGCCCGCCA
>NZ_JBEXZS010000029.1:0-18850 GCF_040593685.1 Methylobacterium sp. EM32
CCACCACCCCGAACAAGGCCGACCCGATCCCCATCCCGGCCATCGCCCCCTCCGGCCCGGCGAGATGTGCCCCGAGCAAGGCCGTCGGCATCGTCCCGAGGGTCGCCCGTCCCCAGTTGAGCGCACTGGCCGCCAGCGGGAAGCCGAGATTGTTGAACGAGGCGTTGCCGAGGAACAGCAACCCGTTGAAGAACCAGATCGCCCCGCCGGCGTAGCAGAAGAAACCGAGGAGGTCGGCGCCGGCACCCGAGAGCCCGAACAGGGCGGTGAGCGGCGCACGGGCGAGCACCAAGGCGAGCCAGACCGTGCCGACATAGATTCCGGTGACCAGGGCGGCATCGCGAAGACTCGCGCGCATCCGGTCGAAGCGGCCGGCGCCCCAGTTCTGGCCGAGGATCGGCCCGACCGCGCCGGAGAGCGCGAACAACCCGCCAAAGGCCACCGGCACCACCCGGTCGACCACCGCGTTGCCCGCCACCGTCGCGGTGCCGAACCCCGCCATGACGTGGGCGAGGAAGGCGCTCGCCACCGGGGGCGCGAGGTTGGTGAGCACGGTCGGCAGCGCGACCCGCAGGATCGGGCCGGCGTCGCCCAGCACCGCCGCCAGCGTCGGTTTCGCCACCATCCGGTGGACGCGCACCGCGCCGGAATAGCCCACCCAGGCGAAGGCGACGCGGGCGATCACGATCGTGACCGCCGCTCCCTCGATCCCGAGATTCAGGCCGAAGATCAGCAGCGGATCGAGCACCACCGTGACCGCGGCGCCGGCGAGCGTCACGTTCATGCCGCGCCGCGCGTCGCCCACCGCCCGCAGCACGCCGGAGAATCCCATGCCGAGCGCCATCAGGAGGCACGAGGGCAGGGCGATCCACAGGAAGGTCCGGGCCGCCGGCACGGTCTCAGGTGAAGCGCCGATCAGCGTCAGGAACGGGGTGAGCAGCGGCAGCATGAGCGCCGTCACCAGGCCCGAGGCGACCACCGCCAGGACCAGGGACGAGGCGGCGAGCCGGCGCGCCTCCGCGACATCGCCGCGCCCGAGCGCCCGCGAGACGAGCGCGCCGACCGCGATCATCGTCCCGATATTGATCGAGACCGCGAAGATCTGGACGATGGTGGCGAAGCCCACCGCCGCCGTCAGCACCGGATCGCCGAGCCGCGCGATGTAGAGCAGCGACAGGAGGTCGACGACGAAGATCGCCATCAGGCCGACCGAGCCGGTCGCCCCCATCACCACGACGTGGCGCAGCGTCGAGCCGGTGACGAAGCGGGCGGTCGGGGCGGCCTCAGTGATGTCCCGGTCGGGAGGGCGGGCCTCACCCATCGGCGCCGGCCCGCTCGCGGGCGATGATGTCCTCGGTCTCCGGGTTGAGGCCGTGCGAGGCGTGGAGCGGCGCGGTCAGGGGCTCGGGCTTGATCCGCACCAGGCTGCGCAAGGGGTCGCCCCGGTCGAGGGGCTCGCCGGCCTGCTGCAGCACCAGCCGGGCGAGGTCGCGCTTGCGCACGTCGTCGACCGTGCGCGCCGCCTCCTCGGGCGAGAGGCCGAGCGCCTCCAGGGTGGCACGGCCGAAGGCGAGGGCCGATTCGAAGGTCTCGCGGATCTGGTAGTCGACGTCGCGGCCCATCGCCTCGATCGCCTGCACCCGGTCGAACACCCGCACGTAGGTGCGCGCCGCCGGGAACTCGGCATGGACGAGGTCGACGATCTTGAGCGTCGCCTCCGCGTCGTCGATGCAGATGCACACCACCTCCGCCTTGCCGGCGCCCGAGGAGCGCAGCACGTCGAGGCGGGTGCCGTCGCCGTAATAGACCCGGAAGCCGAAGCGGGCGGCGCTGCGGATCTGCTCGACGTCCTTGTCGATCACCGTGACGCTCAAGCCCTGCGCCAGCAGCACCTGGTTGAGGATGTGGCCGAAGCGGCCGAAGCCGATCACCAGCACCCGCGCCTCGGCGCCCTCGATCGCCTCGTGCTCGGGCTCGTGCGGGGCGGTGGCGCGGCGCGACAGCACCCCGTCGAGCACCTTTGCGCCGATCGGGCCGATCAGCATGGTGATGGCGGCGAGCGCGATGGCGAGCCGCCCGGACGGCCCGTCGACGAGGCCGAGCTCCTGGCCGACCGGCAGCAGCACGAAGGCGAACTCGCCCGCCGGCGCCAGCACGGCGGCGCCGCGCAACGCGTCGAGCCAGGGCGAGCCAAACAGCCGAAAGAGGCCGGCGACCAGCCCGACCTTGATGAGGATCGCACCCACCGTGGCGACGGACAGGCCGAGCCAGTTCTGCTCGACGAGGCCGAGGTCGATCGACATGCCGACGCTCATGAAGAACAGGCCGAGCAGCATGCCGCGGAACGGCTCGATATCGGCCTCGAGCTGGTGGCGGAAATTCGATTCGGCGAGCAGCAGCCCGGCGAGGAACGCCCCCATCGCCATCGACAGCCCGACCTCCTCCATGACGAGGGCGGTACCGAGCACGACGAGGAGCGCGGCCGCGGTCATCACCTCGCGCGCGCCGCTGGCGGCCAAGAGGCGGAAGAACGGGTTGAGGCCGTAGCGGCCGACCAGCACCACCCCGATCACCGCCGCGACCGCGGTCCCGGCCGATTGCAGGGCGGTGCCGAGCCAGGCCTCGCCGCCTCCGCCGGTGCCGGTCTGGGCGATCAGCGGCAGGAGCGCCAGGATGCCGACGATCGACAGGTCCTGGAACAGCAGCACCGCGAAGGCGCGCTGGCCGTAAGGCGAGGCGAGGTCGCGTCTCTCTTCGAGGAGCTGCAGCGCGACCGCCGTCGCCGAGAGGGCGAGTGCGATGCCGATCACCGTCGCGGCGCCGCCCGAGAGGCCCGACAGGTAGCCGAGGCCCCCGAGCGTCAGGGCGCAGAGCCCGAGCTGGAGCGTGCCGAGGCCGAGGATGTCGCGCCGGAGCGAGATCAGGCGCGAGATCTCGAGTTCGAGCCCGACGATGAACAGGAGCAGCACCACCCCGAGTTCCGAGACGCTGCGGGCGGTCTCCGGCTCGGTGATGAGCGACAGGCCCGACGGCCCGATGACGACGCCGGCCACGAGGTAGCCGAGCACCGCGCTCTGCCCGAGCAGGCGGAAGATCGGCACGCCGATCACCGCGGCGGACAGGAAGGTCAGGACCGGCGGCAGGAAGCTGGCGTGGTCGGCGGCGGTCGCCATCGCGCGGGATTCTCCCGGGTTCGAGGTCGGCTCAGACCCTCCCTTAACCCGAACGGGGCCGGCGAGCGAACCCGGTTTCGGTCCGCCCGCGGGTTCCCGCGCCGGCCGTCACGCGGCTGCCGCAGGGGAGGTGTCGCGCGCGCGACCTGTTGTTCGCCACGATTGCGTGGCACAAGAGGTTGACAGGGGCCGCCCCGCCTCGCCACATCCCGGATCATGAGCGCCTCCGTGAACCAGACCGACGCCGGTGCCGCCGCGCCCGCGAAGCCGCCCCTCGAGATCCTCCTCTGCGCGCCGCGCGGGTTCTGCGCCGGCGTGGTGCGGGCCATCGACGTGGTCGAGCGGGCGCTGGCCCTCTACGGCCCGCCCGTCTACGTGCGCCACGAGATCGTGCACAACAAGTACGTGGTCGAGAGCCTGAAGCGCAAAGGCGCGGTCTTCGTCGCCGAACTCGACGAGGTGCCGGACGGCAAGGCGCCGGTGATCTTCTCCGCCCACGGCGTGGCGAAGACCGTGCCGCAAAACGCGGTTGCCCGCGGGCTGACCACGATCGACGCCACCTGCCCGCTGGTGACCAAGGTCCACCGCGAGGCCGAGATCCACCACAAGCGCGGCCGCCACGTGCTGCTCGTTGGCCATTCCGGCCACCCGGAGGTCGTCGGCACCATGGGCCAGCTGCCCAAGGGCTCGATCACCCTGGTGGAGGATGTCGAGCAGATCGAGGCACTGGAGCCCGCGACCCGCGACAACCTCGCCTGGGTGACCCAGACGACGCTGTCCGTCGACGACACCCACCACATCGTCGAAGCCTTGAAGCGCAAGTTCCCGAAGATCGTCGGCCCGCACAAGGACGACATCTGCTACGCCACCACCAACCGCCAGGAGGCGGTGAAGCAGGTCGCCCCCCTCGTCGACGCGCTGATCGTGGTCGGCTCCTCGAACTCCTCGAACTCGCAGCGCCTGCGCGAGGTCGCCGAGCGCGTCGGCTGCCCGATCACCCGGCTCGTCAACCGCGCCGAGGATCTGGACTGGGAGGCCTTCTCCGACATCCGCCGCCTCGGCCTCACCGCCGGCGCCTCGGCCCCCGAGGTGCTGGTGGAAGAGATCATCGACGCCTTCGCGACTCGCTACGAGGTCACGGTTGACACCGTCTCGACCACGACCGAGGACATGGTCTTCCCGCTGCCGCGCGAGCTGCGCAGCGAGGCGGCGGAGTAGGGCCTGGGCCCTTCCACCTCCTGGCGTTCGCAGGATGAGGCGCGCTCCCCTCTCCCGTGTGGGAGAGGGGCCGGGGGTGAGGGTGGCTCGGCTTCCGCAATGATCCTGAACCGTTGGGCTGCGCAGCTCTACGGTCGGGGCTTAATTCTGAACCCGAGGCACCCTCACCCCTACCCCTCTCCCACTCTGGAGAGGGGTCCCGCGTCTTTATTTGAAGCGCCGGTCTCTATTTCTTCATCCATTTCCCAGAGCGAAGCAGAACGGCCGTGGCGGTCTACACCGAGGTTCCGGACGAGGCGCTGGCCGCCTTTCTCGCCGCCTACGAGATCGGCGATCTCCTGTCCTACAAGGGCATCGCCGAGGGGGTGGAGAACACCAACTTCATCCTGCACACCACCACCGGCTCCTACATCCTGACCCTCTACGAGAAGCGGGTGAGGGAGGGCGACCTGCCGTTCTTCCTCGGGCTGATGCAACATCTGGCCGCCAACGGCCTCGCCTGCCCGCAACCGATTCGCACCCGCGACGGTGCGACCCTCGGGCGGCTCTGCGGCCGGCCCGCGGTGATCGTGTCGTTTCTGGAGGGCGTCTCGGTGCGCCGGCCCGGCGTCAGGCATTGCCGGGCGCTCGGCGCCGCGCTCGCCGGCCTGCACGCCGCCGGGGCCGATTTCCCGATGCAGCGGCCGAACGCCCTCTCGGTCGCGGGCTGGCGCCCGCTCTTCGAGGCGGCGGAGGCTGAGGCCGACCGCGTCGCTCCCGGCCTCGCCGCCCGCACCCGCGCGGACCTGGAGCTCCTGGAACAATCCTGGCCGCAGGACCTGCCCGGCGGCGTCATCCACGCCGATCTCTTCACCGACAACGTGTTCTTCCTTGGCGACGACGTCTCGGGCCTGATCGACTTCTACTTCGCCTGCACCGATTCCTTCGCGTACGACCTGGCGATCTGCCTCAACGCCTGGTGCTTCGAGGCGGATTACTCCTTCAACCGCACCAAGGGCCAGGCGATGATCGCCGCCTACCAGGCCGCGCGCCCGCTCGAACCCCGCGAAGTGGAGGCCCTGCCGCTGCTCGCCCGCGGTGCGGCGCTCCGCTTCATGCTGACCCGCCTCGTCGACTGGCTCAACGTGCCCCCCGGCGCCCTGGTGAAGCCGAAGGACCCGCTCGAATACGACCGCAGGCTGGCGTTTCATCGGAAGGTGGCGGCGGCGGGGGAGTATGGGTGGAGTGCAATTGCATCCGCGTGAACCACGTGATCAATCAACGTTGATTGAAGGACAGGCGCGTTCGAGAGGGCGGTTCGTTTGCGTTGCGGGTGCTCGCCGCTCGAACGCGATCCTGACTTCCACCTCCGCATCGAGCGCGTGAAGCATGCGGATCATCCGGTCCAGCGTGAAGCGTCCGTAATCGGCGTTGCGGATCCGCGTGAAGTCGGCCGCGGCGAACCCGGTCAACTCGTGTGCCTTGCGGGTCGTGAGCTGGCGCTGATCGAGCGTGGCGATAATGTGCGCCGCCAGCTGGTCTTTCGCCTGACGCATGTCGGCATCGGCGTAGCCGAAATCTTCCCAGACGTTGCCGCTGCCGTGGACAACTTCACCGATGTCCTTCTTGGTGATTCCGCGTACCGGCAGCATTAGATTTGCATCCCCGCGTATGTTGCCAAAGCTCTGCGTCATCCCGGGGCTCGCCGAAAGGCGAGAACCCGGGATCCATAACCGCTGAGGGTGCAGGCTCAGTCTGAACGCGTTCGCTTTATTCTGGAGCGTCGGCGGTTATGGATCCCGGGTTCCGCTTTCGCGGCCCCGGGATGACGCGGAGGGTGTCAGCTCCGTAGAGGCGATCGGGCAAACTTCCCGGCTCGTACCGCGCTTCCCCTCACAACCGCGCCAACAGCTCCGTCTTCTTCGCGGAAAACTCGGCCTCGGTGAGCACGCCCCGGCGGTGCAGCTCCGACAGGCGCTCGATCATCCCGAACACGTCTCCATTCGGCGCATCGGCCGATGGGGACGGGGACGCCGCGAAAGCCTCCGGTGCCGGCGCGGCCTGCGGGGCGGGGCGTGCCTCCTGCCCGGGCTCTCCCACCACCGGCAACTCATCGAGCCGCACCGGGCCGAACTGGCTGGTGAAGCTCAAGGAATAAGACGAGCCCTGCTGCTGCGAGACGCCGCCGATCCGGTGGTCGCCGGTATCGTAGAGCGTCACCCGGCCGCCGGTCTCGATGGCGAGGCGCCGGGCCTCGGGGAAGAAGGCGTAGCGGGCGTCGTTCTGCGCGCCGGAGGTGGCCGGCTGGCCCAGACCCTCGGGCCACCAGGACCCGCCGAAGCCCTGCCCCGAAAAACCCTGTCCCGAGAAGCTCTGGGACTGGAAGCTCCCGCTCTCCGCCGGCATCGCGGTGGCGAGCGGCGCCAGCTCGTCGCAGAGCGCGACGACCCGGGCCTTGAGCCCGGCATTGAACATGTCGCCGATCATCGTCATCCCGCCGGCGGACCACTGGCCCATGCCGCCGAGATCGGGATGGTTGAACTGTGCCATCCGGCCGTGGCCGCGGGCGAGCGCGTCGAGGAGGTGGCGGACGGCATCCAGGCCGACGCCGTGGCGGGCGGCGATCGCGTCGAGGTCGGGCATCGGTCAGGTCGCTCCGGAGCAGAGCCCGGGCTTAGCGCACTCCCTGCCCGAGGGGAACGGCTCAAGGACACACCCGAGGACCCAACCCGCGCCTCAGCCGAGCCCCGGCACGACCCTGCGCAGGCGCCCCAGCAGCCCGCCCGGCCGGGGCGGCAGGGGCGGGATCGCCGGCGAGAGGTGCCAGGCACCCGGATCGGTGCGCAGGTCGCTCTCCCGCAGGGTGTCGATGCGGGCGATCTTGTCGAGGAGCTCCGCCGCCACGGTCTCCGGCTCCCGCAGCACGAAGTTGACGGTGAAGCCGTCGCCGGCGTGGCTGCTGGTCCCGACCGGATAGTAGTAATGCGCCTCTGTGCGCGTGATGAGGTCGATCAGCCGGTAGGTCCCGCTCAGCTTCAGCCGGTCGGCGATGGCGATCACCCGTCGGCGAGGGGGCGCGAAGAGCAGGGTGTGGAAGGCCGAGCCGTTGGCGCCGAGGATCACCCGGTGGCGGGCGAACAGGCGCACCTGCTCGGGGAAGCTCAGGAGCTCCGGATGGACGATCCGCACCCCTTCGCGCTCCAGCACGGCCGTCATCGCCTCCTCGTTGGCGAAGCGGCGCACGCCGCCGGTCAGGCGGGCCTTCGACAGGTAGACCGGCTGGGGATCGGCATCGACCTCCTCGGGCGCGTAGTAGCCGCGCCCGATCTCCCGGCACAGATCGGCCAGGACCGGGAAGGCGTAGTCGTCCTGCTGCAGGGCGGCCTGGGGCACCAGCAGGGTCGGGATCCGCACCGGCCGGCCGAAGGTCGTGAGATCCAGCACGCTGAGGCCCAGCCGGCCGAGGATCTCCGGGATGAACGGGGTGCCGCTCCAGTCGGCGCCGAGTCCGGGCCCGTGGCAGAGCAGGGTCGGGCGCAAGGCCCCCCCGGCGAAATCGAGGAGCGGCCAGAATCGCGCCAGCGTATTGATGACGAAGTGGCCGTAATGCGGGTGGATCGCCCCGACATACAGATAGGTGCCCTCCGGCGCCGTGTCGGTCACCGGGCCCTGCCCCTCCGGCCATTCGGTGGTCTGCCAGGTCGGGGTGCGCTCGCCGCTGTGGTGGTCGAGGGATTCGGGCACCATCCGGCCCGCGGCGTCGAAGATCACCGGGATCTTGTCGAGCTTCGGGATCCGCATGAGGTAGTGGGCGTCCTCGACCAGGCGCAGGGCCGGCCGGCCCTGCCGCACCTCGGCCCGGCCGTAGAACGCTTCGCTCCGCTGCAGGATCATGCCGGACTGAGAACCCCGTCGCGCGCGGGCCGTCAGGCCTGCGCGGCCGCCGGGCTCGCATCGCCCGGCACCTCGATCACTGCCCTTAAGCCGCCGAGTGAGGCCGCGTCGAGGCGCAGGCGCCCGCGATACAGGGCGGCGAGGTCGGAGACGATGGAGAGGCCGAGCCCTGAGCCGGGCTTGGTCTCGTCGAGGCGCCGGCCGCGCTCCAGCACGGCGGCCCTGGCCTCGGGCGGCAGGCCCGGCCCGTCATCCTCCACCGTGACGATGAGGTGCGGGTATTCGCCCTGGCCGATCACCTCGGCGCGGATCGAGACGCGCGACTGCGCCCACTTGGCGGCGTTGTCGACGAGGTTGCCGATCATCTCCTCGAAATCCTGGCGCTCGCCGCGGAAGCGCAGGCCCGGGGTGACGCTGGTGTCGAAGGTCAGGTCCTTGTCGTAGAAGATCTTGCCGAAGGTGCGCACGAGCGCCGCCACCACCGGCTCGACGTCGGTGAAGGTGCCGAGCGCGCCGGCCAAAGCCGCGGCGCGGGCCCGGTCGAGGTGGTAGTTCACTTGGTCGCGCATCACCGCGGCCTGCTCGCGCACCTTCACGGCGAGCTCGCTGTGGGCGTCCCCCGCCGAGGCCTCGTTGACGATGATGCTCAAGGGCGTCTTCAGCGCGTGGGCGAGGTTGCCGACCTGGGTGCGGGCCCGCTCCAGGATCTCGCGGTTGGTCTCGAGGAGCAGGTTCACCTCGCCGGCGAGCGGCGCGATGTCCTGCGGGTACTCGCCCGAGATGCGGTCCGCCTCGCCGCGGCGGATGGCGCCGAGCGCCGCCCGCAGCTTGATCAGCGGCGCGAGGCCGAAGCGGATCTGGAGCAGGGTGGTGAGGCCGAGCGAGAGGCCGAGCAGCGCGAAGGTGGTGGTGAGCGCGAGGGTGAAGCGCCGCATGTCGGCGGCGATCTCGTCCGAGGGCCCGGCGACCCGCACGAGGTAGCGGCCCTCCTCGCCGAGATCGACGGTGCGCTCGATGATGCGCAAGGGCCGGTCGTCCTGCGCCTTGCCGTAGCCCTTGCGCAACTGCCCGGCCCCGGCCTCGCCGACGGCGTTGTCGGGCGGCTGGAGCGGCACGCCGACGAGGGAGCGCGAGGTGCGCAGGTCGCGCGGGCGGGCATTCGGCCGGCCGACCTGCCAGTACCAGCCCGACAGGGGCAGGTCGAAGCGCGGATCGCCGAGCGCCCCGAAGCTGCGCGCCTCGGAATCGGAGGGCGAGACGAGGTTGGTGGCGAGATCGTTGGCGTAGACGAGGAGCCGGCTGTCGAACGCCCGCTCGGTGGTCTCGCGGTAGAGGGTCGAGAGGATCAGCCCGGCGATCAGCAGGATCAGCGCGCTCGCGAGCAGCGACGAGACGGCGAGGCGCACCGCGATCGAGCGCTTGCGCCACGGCCGCCAGCCCATCCACCGGCGCGGCGCGGCGGGGGCGACGCCGCCGGCGAGGCCGGTCTCCGCCGCCGGTGTCGCCTCGGCCGCGGCCCGGCCGGGACCGGTCACGGCTGCTGTCCGCCGGCGCCCGCGTCGATCAGGTAGCCGAGGCCGCGCACGGTCTGGATCAGGTCGACCGCGAGCTTCTTGCGCAGGCGCCCGACGAAGACCTCGATGGTGTTCGAGTCGCGGTCGAAGTCCTGGTCGTAGAGGTGCTCGGTCAATTCGGCCCGGGAAACGACCCGGCCGGTATGGTGCATCAGGTATGAGAGCAGCCGGTACTCGTGCGAGGTGAGCTTGACCGGGCTGCCGTCGACGAAGACGCGGCCGGAGCGGGTGTCGAGCACGACCGGGCCGACGCTGATCTGGCTCGTGGCGTGGCCGGCGGTGCGGCGCAAGAGCGCGCGCACCCGGGCCAGCAGCTCCTCCATGTGGAAGGGCTTCGTCACGTAGTCGTCGGCGCCGGCATCGAAGCCGTTGACCTTGTCGCTCCAGCGGTCGCGGGCGGTGAGGATGATGACCGGCGTCTTCACCTGCGCCCGGCGCCAGCCCGACAGGACCGAGACGCCGTCGGCCTTCGGCAGGCCCATGTCGAGGATGATGCAGTCGTAGGGCTCGGTCTCGCCGAGGAAGGCGCCCTCCTCGCCGTCGAACGCCTTGTCGACGGCGTAGCCCGCCTCTTCCAGGGCGCTCACGACCTGGCGGTTGAGATCCCGGTCATCCTCGACCACCAGCAGACGCACGACCCGAACCCCTCAGTTCAGAACAAACCCGCGTTTCACCACTGGCCGGACACTTGTCCCGACCGGGCATCCACCATCACGTGCACGAACTGGCCGTCCTTGCGCAAGGCCGTCAGCATGTAGACCAGCGTCTCGTCCCGCCGGCAGAGATTGGCCCGCACGATGTCGGCCCGCGGCACGGCGGCCCGCGCCGCCCGGATCGCCGCCACCGGCTCGACCACGCGCTTTTCCGCCACCGCCTCGCGCAGATCGCCGGAGGAGAGGCAGGTCTGGTGCGTCTCCACCGCCTTCAGCGGCCGGGCCGGCACGGCGCCCGTGGCGGTCTCGTCCCGCTCCTCCGCGGCCGCGAGCCAGCCCGAGGCGCCGGCGAGGCCGACGAGGGCGGGGAGCAGGAGGAGAGCGAGGTTGCGCATGCCGGGGACCATCGTCGCCGGGCACTGAATGCACCCTGAATGCGAAGGTGCCGGGTTTCGAGGGGTGCGCCCGGTCACGTTCTCGTGTGCGACCGAGGTTCGGGGCGAGATTTGTCGGCGGTCCGGGTGTGGCGCGGGCGACGCGGGTGAACCGATCCGGCGGCTTGGCTGTTATGGTTAAGGCCGCGCTAACCCCGCCGGCCGACCCTGCCGGCCGCCAGCCAGGGAGTTGCCATGCGCCCCGCCGCGTTCCCGTTCCTCGCCGTCGTGGGGTGCCTTGCCGGCGCGGCCCACGCGCAGGAGGCGGTCCCCGAGCCCGCTTCCGCCGCCCTGGAGACGGGTGGCCTGGCGCTGGGCGGCGCGCCCCTGCTGCTGCGCATCCGCCCGCGGGACGAGGCGCCGGAGGAGGGCTCGGGAATCGATGCGGCTGCCGCTGCCCGCACGGCGGAGATCGCCCGCCAGGCGGCTCTGGCCCGCGCCGTCGCGGCTCGCGAAGCGTTCGAGGCGCGGATCACCGCCCGGGCCAACCGGGCGATCGCCTCGGTCTGCACCGGGTGCCTGGGGCCGGTGCCGCCGTCGGTGGCGCTGACGCCGCCGGTCGCGGTGGCCGCGCCGCGGCTGGTTCCGGCCTCGGTCGCGATGACCGATCCATAGGCTCCTTCGCTGGTGTCAGGATGAGTCCCGTCGCGCGACAGGGTCTCCCTGAGCCCGCCACCTCATGCATCACGGCGTCCCGAGCCGCCTCGCCGCCCGCTTGAGCGTGGCGTTCATCCGGGTCTGCCACCCCTCGCCGGTCGCCTTGAGCGCCTCCACCACGTCCCGGTCGAGACGGATCGTGACCGGCACCTTCGTCACCTCCGCCTTGGGCCGGCCGCGCGGGCGCGTCAGGGCGGCGTAGAGTGCGGGCGGCAGCACCTCGGCGGCAGGCCGCATCCGTGCGAACTGCTCCGCCATGATCTCCGGATTGTCGGGATCCTGCGCGATCCCGGCCTGGATCTCCGCCTCCTCGGCCTCGGTGAGGGGCGGCAGGCTCGCCTTACGTCTCGTCATAGCGACTCTTCTCGCTGCGGCTCGCTCGCCGCAGGCTGATGGCCGGGACGGCCTCGCTGCCGACGAGGGCGAAGACCAGGGATACGAGCTGCCCGTCGAGAAAGCCGACCGCGAGGAAGCGCGGGCGGCCGTCGGTACGATTCTATCCTGGGCTCGCTGATGTCGCTCTGGTGTCTCGGCTCGTCCTGGGAGCCTGCTTGACTGGCTCGACAGTCTCAAGACTCTCCGGGTCATTCCGGGGCCGCGAAAGCGGAGCCCGGAGTGCCGCAGGCATGCCCAGAGCCGCTGATGGTTCAGGATCGAGCGGAATGCTCTTCGCCTCTTCCTGATGGACCTAAGGTTCTGGATTCCGGGCTCCGCTGCGCGGCCCCGGAATGACACTGTGATTGCCAAATCTGTGAGTGCAGATCGAGTAATATTCTTGATCATTAGAGGTGTCATCTATGCATGCGACACCGTGCTGTGCAAGATTTTAGCTCATGAAAAATAGTCCGCATCATTTCCGTCGCTACCCTGGACCTCCCGCGCCGGATCGGGCAGGGCAGGGGCTTTCCGGCCCCGCCGACCCGAGAGCGCCGTGATCCGCTTGCATCTCCCGTTCCTCGCCGCCCTCCTCCTCGCCACACCCGCCCACGCCGTCGTCGGCGGCACCGAGGCCCCCGACACGTCCCTCGCCCGCTCCAGCGTGATGGTGCTGTCCTCCCGCGGCGGGGTCTGCACCGGCATCGTGCTCGCCCGCGACGTGGTGCTCACGGCCGCCCATTGCGCCGCCCCCGGGGCCGAGCACCGGGTGCATTTTCGCGATGAATCCGGGGCGCCGGTCATGCTCGGGATCGCCGCCCGGGTGCTGCATCCGGGCTACGATGCGGGGGCCATCGCCGGGCGGCGGCGCTCGATCGACCTCGCGCTCCTGCGCACCGAGACAGCCCTGCCGGCCCGCTTCGTCCCGGCCAGCCTGACCGAGGCACCGATCGCCGCTGGCACGCCGCTGACCCTCGGCGGCTACGGCGTCGCCCGCCCGGGCGACCACCGCAGCACCGGCACCTTCCGCACCGCGACCCTGCCGCTGGTCGAGCCCTACGGCCCAAGCCGCATCCTCGCCTGGCTGAAGGGGCCGGCGGCGTCGGGCGCCTGCGAGGGCGATTCGGGCGGGCCGATCGTGACGACGGGCGGAGGCGTGCTCGCGGTGACCACCTGGTCGAGCGGGGCCGGCAAGGGATCGGGCAAGTCCTCGTGCGGCGGCGTCTCGCAGGGCGTGCTGGTCGGGCCGCAGCGGGCTTGGATCGCCCGCACGACCGGCGCCTGGGGCGCCGAAGCGCGCTGGGAATGACGCGGATCCCGCCCCGCTCACGGCTTCGTTCCCCCAGCGGGCCGGCGCCGGTGCGGAACCGCACCCTTCGCGCGAGACTTCACTTGTCGAGCGTGGCCGCACGCTTCTAGGGTGGTCCCATGCGCGTCTCTCCGTCCCGCCTCCGTCCCGCCTTGGCCGCCCTCGCGGTGGCCGCGCCCCTCGGCCTGTGGAGCAGCGGCGCCGGCGCCGTGGTCCGGGGCGAGGTGACCCGCGATCCGGACGGCCTGCGCGGCTCGGTGGTGCGGATCGAGAGCACCACCGGCGAGATGTGCTCCGGTTCGCTCATCGGCCCCGACCTCGTCCTCACCGCGGCCCATTGCGTGATGCGCAAGGCCGGCTACTGGATCGTGGTCGTCGACCGCAACTTCCGCCAGCGCCGCCTGCGGGCGATCGCCGCGGCGATGCATCCGGATTTCGTGCCCGGCACCACGCCCGAGACCCAGCCCGGCACCGACCTCGCCATCCTGAAGCTCAGCGAGCGCCTCGGCCCCGATTTCCGGCCCCTCGACACCCGCTATGGCGGCGAGATCCCGCAGGGCGACAATGTGGCCATCGCCGGCTACGGCGTGGTGGCGGAGAACCGGCGCGGCAGCGCCCGGGTGCTGCGCCAGGCGCGCCTCGTCTCGCTCGGCGAGCTCCAGGTCGCCAACACCGTGACGGTGGTAGCCGACCGCTCCACCCTGGCCGAGACCGCCGGCGCCGGCGCCTGCCTCGGCGATTCCGGCGGGCCGATCCTGCGCGGCGGCCCGGGCGGCTACCAGCTCGTCGGCGTGGTGAGCTGGTCGAGCGGCGCCGCCCAGCAGGGCCGGGTCCGCACCGCCTGCGGCGGCTTTACTGCCGTGACGCCGATCGGGCTCCACACCGGCTGGATCAACGCCCGCGCCGCCGAGCTCGCCCGCTTCGAGCCCAGCGAGGCGATGCCGGTGGGGACCCGCCCCAACCGGGCAGACTGGACCGGCGGGCGCTAACATAAACTTGACTGTCGTACGGCCACGCTCTCCAACGGGCTCCGACCAATCCGGAGAGTCCCGATGAGCCAAGCCGTTTTCAGCCTCGCCCGCATCCTCGTCGTCGTGCTGTTCTGCGTCTCCGGCGCCCAGAAGCTGATGAACCCGGCCGGCGTCGTGGCCGCGGTCTCAGGAAAAGGGCTGCCCTACCCGGAGGTGCTGGCCTGGCTCACCATCGCGGCCGAGCTGGGCCTCGGTCTCCTGATCGCGCTGGGCTTCTACGCGCGCGCGGCTTCCGTGCTGCTCGCCGTGTTCACGCTCGCGACGATCGTGTTTTTCCACAACTTCTGGACGATGTCGGGGGACGCCTTCCGCATGAATCAGATTCAGGCGATGAAGAACCTCTCGATCATCGGCGGCCTCCTGATGATCGCCGCCGCCGGTCCCGGCCGCTTCGCTCTCAACCGGCGCTGAGCGCGGGACTTTTTTGTCCCGGCGCCGCGCCGGAACGGCGCCGCGCCCGGTACGTTGACCGCCCCTGAAGGCGTGCGATCGGCGACGTTGAGGAGTGGTTGAGGGTCATGGCCGCGGACACGACATTGCCGGACGCGGCGTTCCGCAGCTTCGCCGAGGGCGCAGGCCTGATGATCTGGCGCGCCGACCCTCAGGCGCGCCTCATCTACGTCAACCCGGCCTGGACGGAGTTTCGCGGCCGCGCAGCCGAGGACGAACTCGGCCACGGCTGGAAGGACGGCCTGCACCCGCAAGACCGGGACGCGCACGAGGCCGCCCTCGCGGCGGCCTACGCCAAGCGCCGGCCGCACAGCGCCGAGTACCGGTTGCGCCGCCACGACGGCGCGTTCCGCTGGATCCACGGCCACGCCTATCCGCTGCACGAGGGCGACGACTTCACGGGCTTCGCCGGCTCCTGCTTCGACATCACCGAGCGCAAGGAGGCCGAGGAGCACGCCGCCCGGGCGATGGCCGAGCAGGAGGCGCTGCTCGCCGAGATCTACCACCGGGTGCGCAACAACCTCCAGGTCACGGTGAGCCTGATCGGGCTCTACGGCCGCGCCGCGGCGGCGCCCTGCCGCCCGGCCTTCGACGCGCTCGGCCAGCGGGTGCGGGCGATCGCCCTGGTGCAGCAGCATCTGCACGAGGCGCCGCAGATCGCCAGCGTCGACCTCGCCGAGTACCTGACGCGCCTCGCGGAAGGATTAGGGCAGCTGCGCCGGGCCGGGCGGATCGCCGTGACGGTCGAGGCCGGGCGCACGGCGCTCCTGGAGCCGCGCCGGGTCAACGCGCTCGGCATGATCCTGGCCGAGATCGTCGCCGAATGCCTCGATGGCACCGACGAGGCGGCCGCTTGCGTCACCCGGGTCGAGGTCCCGCCGGGCTCGGACACCGATCCGGTGCGGGTGCGGATCACCTCGGGCGGCGTCGCCGGCGAGCCGCCGGCCGGCGTGCCGCGGATCGGCCCCCGGTTGATCGCGGCCTATGCGGGCCAGGCCGAGATCGCAGTCTCGGGCACCGGCACCCCGGAATCGCCGCTCGAGCTGACGCTGCCGGCCTGAGGCGGTGGCGGGCGAGCCCCCGCCCGCCTATATGCCGGGTCTCGACTCCCCCCACGATTCCCCCGGGTCCCATGCTGCCGCCCATCGACGAGATCGTCTCCAACTTCGAGTTCCTGGACGAGTGGGACGACCGCCATCAGTATCTGATGGAACTCGGCCGCAAGCTGCCGCCCCTGCCCGAGGAGGCCCACAACGAGGCGAACCGGGTGCGCGGCTGCGTCAGCCAGGTCTGGCTCGAGACGCATGTCGACCGCTCCGGCCCCGAGCCGCGGCTGCACTTCCTCGGCGACAGCGACGCCCACATCACCAAGGGCGTGGTCGCGGTGCTGATCGCGTTCTTCGACGGCCGTACCGCCGCGGATGCCGCCCGGGCCGACGCCCTCGGGCTGTTCCAGAAGCTCGGCCTCTCCGAGCACCTGACGGCGCAGCGCTCGAACGGTGCCCGGGCGATGATGGACCGCATCCGCGCCGATGCGGAAGGCGTCGCCGCGGCGGCGTGAAGCCGCCCTTGACGCCGCCCTTGCGGCGGCGGCCTCGGGACGGCACATCCCCCAGGATGTCTTTCCGGGGAGCCGCATGACCCTTCGCCTGAGCCCGCCCGCCGCCGCGCCGACGGCGCCCGTCCGGCCCGTCACCGTCACGGTCCACGGCCGCGCGGTGACCGACCCCTATGCCTGGCTCAAGGCGGAGAACTGGAAGGACGTGCTGAAGGACCCCTCGGCCCTGCCGGGGGAGATCCGCGACCTTCTGGCGGCCGAGAACGCCTATGCGGAGGCCGCGCTCGCCGGCACCACGGCCCTGCGGGAGACCCTGGTCGCCGAAATGCGCGGGCGCATCCGCGAGGATGACGGCAGCGTGCCGGACCCCGACGGTCCCTTCGCCTACTACACCCGCTACCGCGAGGGCGGGCAGCACCCCCTGGTCTGCCGCCGCCCGGCCGACCGCGTGGCCCCCGGCCTCGTCGGGGATTTGGCGGGCGAGGGTGAGGAGATCCTGATCGACGGCGACCGGGAAGGGGAGGGGCACGCCTTCTTCAGCCTGGAGGGCGCCGCGCATTCCGACGACCATGCGCTGGTCGCCTGGAGCGCCGACACCAAGGGCTCCGAACTCTACACCATCCGGGTCCGCGACCTCGCGACGGGGACGGACCGCGAGGATCAGGTGCTCGCCACCACCGGCGACGTGGTGTGGAGCGCCGACGGGAAGGCGTTCTGGTACGTCGCGGTCGACGAGAACCACCGCCCCGCGACCGTGATGCTGCACCGCCTCGGCACGCCGCAGAGCGACGACGACACGATCTACGAGGAGGGCGACGCGGGCTTCTTCGTCGGCATCGGCGAGACCCAGTCCGGCGCCTACCTGATGGTGACGGCGAATGACCACGAGACCTCCGAGGTCCACCTCGCCGAGCGCGCCACGCCCTTCGCGCCTCTGCGCGTCTTGGCGCCGCGGGAGCCCAAGCTGATCTACTCGGTCGAGCACCGGGGCGACGAATTGTTCGTGCTCACCAACGCCGACGGAGCCGAGGACTTCAAGATCGCGGTGGCGCCGCTCGACCGTCCGGGCCGGGCCCACTGGCGCGACCTGATCCCGCACCGGGCCGGCGTGATGATCCGGTTCCAGCACGTGCTCGCCCGCCACCTCGTGCGGCTCGAACTGGAGAATGCCCGGCCGCGCCTGATCGTGCGCGATGCCGAGAGCGGCGCCGAGCACACCGTATCCTTTGCCGAGGAGGCCTACTCTCTCGGCCTCTCGCCGGGCCACGCCTTCGATACGGATCTCATCCGCTTCACCTACTCGTCGATGACGACGCCGGCGGAGACCTACGACTACCACGCCACCACCCGCGAGCGCGCCTTACGCAAGCGCCAGGACGTGCCGAGCGGCCACGACCCGGCGGCCTACGTCACAAGGCGCCTGTTCGCGACCGCGCCGGACGGCGAGCAGGTGCCGGTCTCGCTGCTGCATCGGCGCGATACGCCGCTCGACGGCACCGCGCCGCTCCTCCTCTACGGCTACGGCTCCTACGGCTCGCTGATGTCGGCGGCCTTCCGCACCAACCCGCTCTCGCTCGTCGATCGCGGCTTCGTCTACGCCATCGCGCATGTCCGCGGCGGCACCGAGAAGGGCTGGCGCTGGTACCTCGACGGCAAGCGCGAGAAGAAGCCCAACACCTTCACGGACTTCGTCGCCTGCGCGCGCGCCCTGATCGAGGCGCGCTACACCGGCGCCGGCCGCATCGTCGCCCATGGCGGCAGCGCCGGCGGCATGCTGATGGGGGCGGTGGCGAACCTCGCGCCGGAGTTGTTCGCCGGCATCGTCGCCGACGTGCCCTTCGTCGACGTGCTCAACACCATGCTCGACGGCGATTTGCCGCTCACCCCGCCGGAATGGCCCGAATGGGGCAACCCAGGCGCCGACGTCGCGGCCTTCGAGACCATCCTGTCCTATTCGCCCTACGACAATGTCGCGGCGAAGGCCTATCCGGCGATCCTGGCGCTGGGCGGCCTCACCGACCCGCGGGTGACCTACTGGGAGCCGGCGAAATGGGTCGCGCGCCTGCGCGCCACGATGACCGGGGGCGGGCCGGTGCTCCTGCGCACCAACATGGAGGCCGGCCACGGCGGAGCGGCGGGTCGGTTCGACCGGCTGGAGGAGGTGGCGCTGATCTACGCCTTCGCGCTGGCGGCCGTGGGGGCGGAGGCGGCGTAGAGTTCCTGAACCCTCCCCCCACGGAACTCGGGCTTGCCCGAGTTCCGCATCCCTGTGCCCAAGTCGGGTAAGCCCGACTTGGGATGGGGGGAGGGTGCCCCGCGGATGCGGGGCGGGAGAGGGGACCACGCTTCCGAATAAACCTGAACCGTCCTGAAGGGCGCTTCCTGAATCAGCGTCGCGCTGCCCCTCTCCCGGCCCCTGCTGACGCAGGGACCACCCTCCCCCGCAGAGGCTAGCGTATTCACACAACGTGGTTGGCGCGTTCAGCGTTGTGTGATTCGCTGCGGTTGGCTGATGCGATGGGAGCCGGCGGATGGTGGATCTCAG
>NZ_JBEXZS010000002.1:0-24161 GCF_040593685.1 Methylobacterium sp. EM32
AGCGCTCCTCCATCTCGCGCACCGCCCATTTGAGGGCGATGACCGCCTTCTTCGGGTCGGTGACGACGGGGGAGAGCAGGTGCGGGATGCCGTCATAAACCGACAGTTCCAGCATCTTGGGATCGACCATGATCAGGCGGCACTCCTCCGGCTTCAGCCGGTAGAGGAGCGACAGGATCATAGTGTTGATGGCGACCGACTTGCCCGAGCCGGTGGTGCCGGCGACCAGCAGGTGGGGCATGCGGGCGAGGTCGGCGATGATCGCCTCGCCGCCGATATTCTTGCCGAGGCAGAGCGCGAGCTTCTGCTTGGTCTCGGTGAAGACCGGCGAGGTCAGGAGCTCGCGCAGGTACACCGTCTCGCGCGTGAGGTTCGGCAATTCGATGCCGATGGCGTTGCGGCCCTGGACGACGGCGACGCGGGCGGAGATGGCGGACATCGAGCGGGCGATGTCGTCGGCGAGCGAGATGACGCGGCTCGACTTGGTGCCGGGCGCCGGCTCCATCTCGTAGAGCGTCACCACCGGGCCCGGGCGGACCGCCAGGATCTCGCCGCGGACACCGAAATCCTGGATCACCTGCTGCAGCTGGAGGGCGTTGTCCTCCAGCATCTCGGGATCGAGGTTGCTGCCGTCCGATTCCCGCGGCTCGGCCAGGAGGTCGACCGAGGGCAGCTCGTAGGGCACCTCGAGCAGGCGGGCGGCCTGGCGCAGGGGGATGGTGGCGACGGGCGCCAGGATGTCGTCCTCGTCGTCCCCATCCTCGTCGGCGTCGAGGCCGAGGTCGCAATCGAGACCCGCAGTGCCGATGACCAGACCGTGCGGCTCCGCGGCCGGCTTCTCCACCGTGACGGGTGACCAGGACGGCGCCGTCGCGACCGGCTCCGGCACGGGAGCCGGGGAGGCGGGGTGAGCGGCGACCGGCTCCGACGGCGCCGCGACCGGCACCGGTTGCTGTGCGATCGGCACCGGTTGCGTGGCAACCGGCAGGATGATGCGCGGCGGGCGCGGCGGGGCCGGCAGGGTCGGGGCGGGCGGTGGCGCGTTGAGGCGGCCGGTCGGCACGTAGACGAAGGGCTGCGCCCCCCGGGGCGAGGGAGACGCGGGATCGGCGATCAGCTCCGCCGCGGGCCGGTCCTCGGCAAGTGTCGAGGCGAGTGTCGAGGCACGCGTCTCGGCCGGCATGACTTGCGCCGTCTCGGGCTGCGTCACCGGCAGCGCGTCCGCGGCGATGAACGACCAAGGCACCGGCGTGAAGGCCAAAGGCGCAGTGGGCGGGGGCGCGACGGCCGGAGCGGGCTCGGGCGCGATCACCGGCACGGTCTCGACCGCGGCCTCCGCCACCGTCCCGGCGACGGGGAGCGCAAGAGGAGCAGCCGGGAACTCGAGCTCTACCGGCGCCAGCAGGGTTACGGGCTCCGGAAGGGGAGCGTAGGTGAGGGCCAGCATCGGGGCGGGCGCCGGCAGCAGGATCGCGGCGGGCGGCAGGTCGGCTGGCGCGTCCCGCTCAACGGCGACGAAAACCTCGTCCCCCGGCGCGCTCACCGCCGGGACGATCTCCATCGCCACCTCGACAACCGTCTCGGCGACGGGTTCGGGCGGCAGGTCCATGGAATGGAAGTCGGCGGGATAGAAATCCACCGGAGGCAGGCCCACGAGCGGCACGTCCGGCGGCGGATCCGCCGGCGGCATCTCGGTCGGCATCACGGGCGCGGCGACGACGGCCTCGGCAATGACGGGCTCGACCGGCGGAGCGGCGTCCGCGGTAGGCAGGGCCTCGGCGGTCGCCTCGTCCGCGACCGGCTCCGGAACGGGCCGGTTGTCCTGCTCCGCGGCCGTCGGCAGCGGGCAGGTCCAGTCGTGCTGGAGCAGCCGGTCGAGGGTGTAGACCGGGCGCGGCGGCAAGGAGCGCAGATGCGAGACGTCGACCGGCACCAGGATGGCGCTGTTCGGCACGTCGAAGACCTGGGCCGGCGCGACCGGCGCGTCCTCGGCGGCGGGCTCCTGAGCCGGCAGATCCGGCGTGGAAGGCGCAGCCTCGGGGGCCGGGGCGGCAGACTCGGAAGCGGTGGTTTCGGGCGCGATCACCGCGGGCTCGGCGACCGACGCCTCCGCGTAGGTCGCCACGACCGGCGCCTCTTCGGCCGGGACGGAAGCAGGTGCGGCGATATCGAGCGCGATCGGTCCGGGGGTCTCGACGAACGCCTGGGCGTCCTCCGGGACGAATGCCGCCACGGCCTCGGCGGACTCCACCGCCGCGACGGACTCGGCCGCCGGGTACGCCGCCGCGTCGGAAGCCTCGGGCCCGGACGCCGCTTCGCCGGCCACCGGCTCCGGCACCGCCCCCTCGGCGGCCTCCGGCACGGCCTCGGCCCGGATGGGTTCCTCCTGCGGATGGCGCAGGAGATGGTCGGGCGTGCGGGTGAAGCGCACGCCCGGGGGCAGCACGAAGGGCTGGCGCCAGATCGGCACCGCGGCCGCCGCCGCGGCGGCCTCGGCCTCGATGCGGGCCGCCTCGGCCTCCGCCCGGGCCGCCTCGGCGGCGGCGAGCTCGGCGGCGGCGCGGGAAGCGGCCTCGGCCTCGGCGGCGCGCAGGGCCTCCTCCTTCTCCCGCAGGGCCTGCTCGCGCCGGCGATGACGCGCCTGCAGCACGTGGTCGGGCGTGCGGGTGAAGCGGACGCCGGTCTCGGAAGGACGGTCGGGCGAACGCTCCTGCGAGCGTGCTTGCGCCTGCTCCTGCGGCGACGGCCGGGATCGCGCCTCCGAGGCCGCGGCGGAGGGCTCCGCGTCGCGGCGGCGGGCGCGGGTCAGCACGGCGCGGGCCGGGCCGGCGGGGGGAATCGGCATCGTCCAGCCGCCGTCGGGCATCAGGGCCGGGTCCGGCGCCCAATGCGACGACGCGGCGCGGCGCGGCGCCGGCACCTCCGGGGCGACCACGACCGCCGGGGGCGCGAGGATATCGGGCTCGGCCGGGAGACCGGGATCGGGCGCCTGCGCCCGGAACGGCTCGGCCGGCGCCACGACGGTCTCGGGCAGGGGCGGCCGGGCACCCTGCGGCGGCAGGCCCTGGTATACGGGATCCTGGTGCACGGTGTTCTGATGTACGGGATTCTGCGGACGGGAATCCCGAGGCCAGGCCTGCGCCACGTCGGCACGCTCTCCCCCGTAGCGGCCTTGCGCGTCGCCGCGGGCGGCCCGGGACGGGAGGACGGGGTCGGGCAACGGTGCCGGCCCGAGCGCCGGATCCGGCGCCCAGTGATCGACCGGGGCGGCCGGAGAAGCAGCATGGGGAACGGACGGGGCCGTCCGCACCGGGCCCGGCGCCGGGGCGAACGGGCTCTGGGTCCACGGCTCGGGCGGGGCCACCCGCGCGACGTCGGGCTCGGCTGCGTCGGGGCGCACCAGGGCGTCGGCCATCCAGCTCGGGGTGGCGCGCCGGCTCAAGGTATAGTCCCGCTGGGCGGGCGGGGGCGCGGGCGGCGCGAAGCGGCGGGCCAGGAGCGCCCGCAGATTCATCACCGTCTGGGCGAGGACGCCGAGGGGGCGCTCCCGGCGCTCGGGCGTGCGGAGATGGTCGCGCACCCGCTGGGGTCCGCGCGGCGAGGAGTCGGAGAAGGGTGGCCGTCCCGATTGTCTCATGATGCCGAATTGATGTGTGGGCGGCCCGCGGCCGCGTCCGTGGCCCCCAGTTAGGCACGGCATCGTTAACGCCCGATTAGGCACGGGAGCCGGTACCGGCCGGCGCGCCGGCGCGTTAAGAACCAGAAGCATTTCCGGCGAGACGAGGCTGCCAGCGCGATGTTTCGATCCCTCTACCGGCACGGTTTCGCCCGCGTCGCGGCCTGCGTCGGCCGCAGCCACATCGCCGATCCGGACGCCAACGCGGCCGAGATCCGGCGCCTGGCCGAGCGGTGCGACCGGGACGGCGTCGCGGTGGCGGTGTTTCCGGAGCTCTGCCTGTCAGGCTACGCGCTGGAGGACCTGCTGCTGCAGGAGACGCTGCTGGAGCGGGTCGAGGCGGCGCTCCTCGCCCTCGTCGAGGCGAGCCGCGGGCTGATGCCGGTCCTGGTGATCGGCGCGCCCCTGCGCCACCGCAACCGGATCTACAACACCGCGGCGGTCATCCATCGCGGCCGGCTGCTCGGCGTGGTGCCGAAGAGCTACCTGCCGAATTACCGCGAGTTCTACGAGAAGCGCCACTTCGCCCCCGGCGCCGGGGTGACGGGCGAGACGATCCGGATAGGCGCCGTCGCGGCGCCGTTCGGCACCGACCTGCTGTTTCCCGCCGAGGACCTGCCCGGCCTCGTCCTCGGGGTCGAGGTCTGCGAGGACATGTGGATCCCGGTGCCGCCCTCGGCGCTCGCCGCGCTCGCCGGCGCCACGGTGCTCGCCAACCTCTCGGGCAGCCCGATCACCATCGGGCGGGCGGAGAGCCGGACGCTGCTCTGCCGCTCGGCCTCTTCCCGGTGCCTCTCCGCCTACATCTACGCCGCGGCGGGCCCCGGCGAATCGACCACCGACCTCGCCTGGGACGGCCAGACCGCGATCTACGAGGACGGCGAGGTGATCGCGGAGGGCGCGCGCTTCCCCGCCGAGCCGCAGGTGACGCTGGCCGACATCGACCTCGACCGCCTGCGCCAGGAGCGGGCCCAGATGGGCAGCTTCGACGACAACCGGACCGCGCTCACGCCCGGCGCGCCGGCCTACCGCCGGATCCTGTTCCGGGTGGCGCCGCCCGACGCCGATCTCGGCTTCCACCGCACCGTGGAGCGCTTCCCCTTCGTGCCGGCCGATCCCGCCCGCCTCGCCCAGGATTGCTACGAGGGCTACAACATCCAGGTCGCCGGCCTCGCCCAGCGCCTGCAGGCGATCGGCACCCGCCGCGTCGTGATCGGCATCTCGGGCGGGCTCGATTCGACCCATGCGCTGATCGTGGCGGCCCGCGCCTTCGACCAGCTCGGCCTGCCGCGCTCGGACATCCTCACCTACACCATGCCGGGCTTCGCGACCTCGGACGAGACCAAGGGCAACGCCCACCGGCTGATGGCCTCGCTCGGCACCCGCGCGGCCGAGCTCGATATCCGGCCGGCCGCCCGGCAGATGCTCGCCGATATGGGCCACCCGTTCGGGCGCGGCGAGGAGGTCTACGACGTCACCTTCGAGAACGTGCAGGCGGGCCTGCGCACCGACTACCTGTTTCGCCTGGCCAACCAGCACGACGCGATCGTGATCGGCACCGGCGATTTGTCGGAGCTGGCGCTCGGCTGGTGCACCTACGGCGTCGGGGACCAGATGTCCCACTACGCGGTCAATGCCGGGGTGCCCAAGACCCTGATCCAGCACCTGATCCGCTGGGTGATCGCTTCCGGCCAGTTCAGCCCGGAGGTCGGCCGCACCCTGGAGGCGATTCTGTCCACCGAGATCTCGCCCGAGCTGGTGCCGGCG
Organism: Methylobacterium sp. EM32; assembly: GCF_040593685.1. Taxonomy (NCBI): domain Bacteria; kingdom Pseudomonadati; phylum Pseudomonadota; class Alphaproteobacteria; order Hyphomicrobiales; family Methylobacteriaceae; genus Methylobacterium; species Methylobacterium sp. EM32. Next base: position 5,444 of record NZ_JBEXZS010000002.1, read on the forward strand.
CGGGAGGGCGAGACGATCCAGAGCACCGAGTCGAAGATCGGCCCCTACGCGCTGCAGGACTTCAACCTGTTCTACACGTTGCGCTACGGCTACCGGCCGTCGAAGATCGCCTTCCTGTCGCTGATGGCCTGGGAGGATGCCGGCTGCGGACCCTGGCCGCCCGGCTTCCCGGAGGCGAAGAGGGGCACCTACGCCCTGCCGGAGATCCGGGCCTGGCTCGCGGTGTTCCTGCGCCGCTTCTTCGGCTTCAGCCAGTTCAAGCGCTCGGCCCTGCCGAACGGCCCGAAGGTGGCGGCGGGCGGCGCCCTCTCGCCCCGGGGCGACTGGCGCGCCCCCTCGGACGGCAACGCCCGCGTCTGGCTCGACGAACTGGAGCGCAACGTCCCGCAAGGGTAATCCCAGAAACCCCACGGGGGTATAAGCGTTGGTCGGGCCCCGGGGCCGGGACGAGCCCCTCGCACGGGAGCCCACCCGATGGCCGCCACGCCCTCCGACACCGACGCCCTGCCGAACGGACCGCTCGACGAGCGGGCGGTGCATGTCTGCGTCGACATGCAGAACCTGTTCGCCCGCGAGACCGCCTGGCACACGCCCTGGATGGGCCGGGTGCTGCCGCAGGTCCGGCATCTCGCGAGCGCCGTGCCGGAGCGCACGGTGTTCACCCGGTTCGTCCCGGCCCAACGCCCCGGAGAGGGGCGGGGCTGCTGGAAGCGCTACTGGGAGCGCTGGGCCGAGATGACGGTCGAGCGGCTCGGGCCGGACATGGTGGAGCTGGTGCCGGAGCTGGCCGCGCTGACGCCGCCGGCCGAGACCGTCGACAAGACCGTGTACTCGCCCTGGATGGAGCCGGGCCTGGAGACCGCCCTGCGGGAGCGCCGGGCTGAGACCCTGGTGATCACCGGCGGCGAGACCGATGTCTGCGTGCTCGCTACCGTGCTCGGCGCGGTCGACCGCGGCTACCGCATCGTGCTCGCCACCGACGCGGTCTGCTCCTCCGCGGACGAGACCCACGACGCGATGATGACGCTCTACCGGCAACGCTTCGGCCAGCAGCTCGAAGTGGCCACGATCGACCAGATCCTGCACAATTGGAATGTTTCGCAAGTGCCCGGATGATGATGCAGCGCAACATCGCGTGTCTCGCCGGTATCGGCCTCGTGTCGCATGTCGTTCCGCGGTTCCCGTCCCGCACGATTTCGTGATGACGGTCGTTACTGCGGCACTGGACCCAGCGTCATGGGCGAGATTGCGGTGGCGCGCGGCGATCCGGGCTGACATAGTCTCGGCCCAATCAGCCGTTAGCGACTGGACGCCATGGCAGCACCTGCGAGCGGAGGCGATCCGATGCGAAGCTACAACCTGTTCTGCCTGAAGGGTCTCGACGGCCTGGTCTGCGCGGTACCGGAGGATTACGCCGTGCCGGCCTTCGTCACCGAAGCGCGTTGGGCCTTCGGCGGCAAGCTCGACGGCTCGACGCCCGAGCCCACCGGCTTCGACGGTGCGGCGGCCGCGACCGCGGTCCGCTTCAACGGCTTCTACCTGTTCCAGAACATGTCCGCAGCGCAGGGCTGAGGGCCCTGCGTGCCGGAGCCCTCCGTTTTCCGCACGGTACCCCGCCTGACTCCGAGATTCCGGCGAGCATTCCTTAAAGGTCGGTGAGGCATGATCGCGGCATCCGAAACCCGCGAGGCCGAACGGGGCTGCCCGCCATGTCCGACATGTCCGAGTTGCGCAGGGAGACCCGCCTGCGGACTTTCCTGAAGGGGCGCATCGTCTTCAACAACGGCAATTCCACGATGGATTGCCTCGTCCGGGACATCTCCGCCTCGGGTGCCCGGCTGGTGCTCAGCCAGACCGCGACGCTGCCGGACGGCTTCGACCTCGTCATCCCGGCCAAGGACCGCACCCACAAGGCGACGCTCCGCTGGCGCAGGGCCGACAGCATCGGGGTGACCTTCGCGGAGGAGGCGGCCCACCCGGCGGCGGCGAGCGCGTCGGACGCGACCCCGGCGATGCTGCTCACCCGCATCCGCGAACTGGAGGCCGAGAACGCCTCCCTGCGCCGCCAGTTGAAGGTGGCGGAGGCGATGGTGCTCGATCGCGAGCTCTGAGCGGGTGTCGTGGGCGTGGTTGGCGCCTTCCGGAACGGACGAAGGGCCGCCCCGTCGCCAGGGCAGCCCTTCCATTGCCGAACCGCGGTCCGACTGATCGATCTGTCAGGATCTCACCGATCCTGGACTGTTCGCCGTACGCTCAGGCCGTGAAGCCGGAGGCGACGATCCAGGTCCGGCGCGCAGACGACCGCGGCTGATGACAATGAGACACTGGATCACCTCCTTCCTGTTGTTGCCGATGATCCGAATGTAGCGATCCATCGGCCTGACGCAATCCATCTTGGGCGCGGCGAAGGGTCCGCGGCCGCGCACCTTGACCTCGGCCTTCCGCCGATCATCTCCCCCGCATGAAGAACCGTGGCTTCCTCAAGCTCGCCAGCGCCATGACGGTGATGACGCTCGGCGGGGTCGGCTACGCCGCCCACCGGCGCAGCCGCAATCCCTATTACCGGGGTCCGGTCAGCGATCATTTCGACGGCGTGCGGTTCTTCTCGCCGGGGCAGCCGACGGACAAGGCCGCGGCCGAACTGGCGCGCTGGCAGCTCGGTGGCGGCCGCGAGGCCTGGCCGGCGCGGGTTCCGAGCCCGTTCCCGCAGGACACGCCGCCCGAGCGGGTCGAGGGCTTGCGGGTGGTCCATATCGGGCATGCCAGCCTGCTGGTCCAGGTCGCGGGCCGCAATATCCTGGTCGACCCGGTCTATGCCCGCCGCGCGAGCCCGGTGGGCTTCGCCGGCCCGAAGCGCGCCAATCCGCCGGGCATCGCCTTCGCGGCTTTGCCGCCGATCGACGCGGTGCTGATCACCCACAACCACTACGACCATCTCGACGGGCCGGTTCTCGCCCGGCTCTGGGCCGAGCACGCGCCGACCTTCGTGGCGCCGCTCGGCAACGACGCGATCCTCCGCACCTACGACGCCACTATCCCGGTCGAGACCCGGGACTGGGGCGGCTCGGTCGATCTCGGCGGCGGCCTCGCCGTGCACCTGGTGCCGGCCTATCACTGGTCGGCGCGGGGCGTGAACGACCGACGCATGGCGCTGTGGTGCGCCTTCGTCCTCACCACCCCCGCGGGCGTGCTCTACCACGTCGGCGATACCGGCTACGGCGACGGGGCGATCTTCCGGTCGGTGCGCGAGCGCTTCGGGGCGCCCCGCCTCGCCACCCTGCCGATCGGCGCCTACGAGCCGCGCTGGTTCATGCAGGCCCAGCACATGAACCCGGAGGAGGCGGTGCGGGCTTTTCGTGAGGTCGGCGCCGCGCAGGCCCTCGGCCACCATTGGGGGACGTTCCAGCTCACCAACGAGGGCGCGGGCGAGCCGGCGGAGGCTCTGGGGCGGGCACTGGCGGCAGCAGAGGTGCCGGCGGACCGGTTCCTGGCGCTCAGGCCGGGGCAGGTGTGGGAAGGGTGAGAGCCACTATCCGAGCAGCTGCCCGGAGATCACCGATCGCTTCCGGACCCGCAGGGTCATTCCGGGGCCGCGCAGCGGAGCCCGGAATCCAGAGCCTCGGATCGTTCAGGACAGAGCGGGCAGCGTCCCGCTTTATTCTCCAACACCTGAGTGTCTGGATCCCGGGCTCTCGCCTTCGGCGAGCCCCGGGATGACCCTGTGTGTCGGGAACGTCGTGCGTTCCTGCCGGCCCATCGTCAGAGGATGAACCGGCTCAGATCCGCGTTCTGCGCCAAGCTCTCGACCCGGTCGCGGACGTAACCCGCATCGATCGTCACCGTCTCGCCGGAGCGGTCGGGCGCAGTGAAGGACACGTCGTCGAGCACCCGCTCGAGCACCGTCTGGAGCCGGCGCGCGCCGATATTCTCGACGGAGGAATTCACGTCGACGGCAACCTTGGCCAGCGCGTCGATCGCGTCGGCGGTGAAGTCGATCGTCACGCCTTCCGTCGCCATCAGCGCCACCGCCTGCTTGGTCAGGCTCGCCTCGGTCTCGGTCAGGATGCGGCGGAAATCGTCGACGGTGAGCGGGCTCAGCTCGACCCGGATCGGCAGGCGCCCCTGCAGCTCCGGCAGGAGGTCGGAGGGCTTCGAGACGTGAAAGGCGCCGCTGGCGATGAACAGGATGTGGTCGGTCTTCACCGGCCCGTGTTTGGTCGCGACGGTCGTGCCCTCGATCAAGGGCAGCAGGTCGCGCTGCACACCCTCGCGCGAGACGTCGGCGCCCGAGCGGCCTTCCCGGGCGCAGATCTTGTCGATCTCGTCGAGGAAGACGATGCCGTTGTCCTGCACGTCGCGCAGGGCCTCCTGCACCACGCTGTCCTGGTCGAGGAGCTTGTCGGATTCCTCGCTGATCAGGGGCGCGTAGGCGTCGCGCACGGTCATGCGGCGGGGCTTGCCCTTCTGGTTGCCGAGCGCCTTGCCGAGCATGTCGCCGAGGTTGATCGCCCCCATGGCGGCCCCGGGCATGCCCGGGATCTCGAACATCGGCATGCCCTGCGGCGCGCCCGCCGCCAGTTCCAGCTCGACCTCCTTGTCGTCGAGCTCGCCGGCGCGCAGGCGCTTGCGGAAGGCGTCGCGGGTGGCCTGGCTCGCGGTCGGGCCGACGAGGGCGTCGAGCACGCGGTTCTCGGCCGCGGCTTCCGCCTTGGCCTGGACGCCCCGGCGCTTCTCGTCGCGCTTGAGGCCGATGCCGATCTCGACGAGGTCGCGCACGATCTGCTCGACGTCGCGGCCGACATAGCCGACTTCCGTGAACTTCGTCGCCTCGACCTTCAGGAACGGCGCGCCGGCGAGCCGCGCCAGGCGGCGCGAGATCTCGGTCTTGCCGCAGCCGGTCGGGCCGATCATCAGGATGTTCTTCGGCGCCACCTCCTCGCGGAGCGGGCCCTGGAGCTGCTGGCGGCGCCAGCGGTTGCGCAACGCGATCGCGACCGCGCGCTTCGCGTCACCCTGGCCGACGATGTAGCGGTCGAGCTCGGAGACGATTTCGCGGGGGGAGAAGGTGGTCATGGGATACTTCGTGGGGTCTCGCGGCCGGATGGGAGGGTGAGGGAGGCGGGCGCCTTAAGCCGCGTCCAGGCTCTCGATCACCAGGCTGCCGTTGGTGTAGACGCAGATCTCGGCGGCGATCCGCATGGCGCGGCGCACGATCGCCTCGGCGTCGAGCTCCTGCTCCTCCAGCGCGCGGGCGGCGGCGAGCGCGTAGTTGCCGCCCGAGCCGATCGCCATCACGCCGCCCTCGGGCTCCAGCACGTCGCCGGCGCCGGAGAGGAGCAGGCTCACGTCCTTGTCGGCGACCAGCATCATCGCCTCGAGGCGGCGCAGGTAGCGGTCGGTGCGCCAGTCCTTGGTCAGCTCGACGCAGGCGCGGGTGAGCTGGCCGGGATACTGCTCGAGCTTGGCCTCCAGCCGCTCGAACAGCGTGAAGGCGTCGGCGGTGGCGCCGGCGAAGCCCCCGATCACCGACCCCTTGGCGAGGCGCCGGACCTTGCGGGCGTTGCCCTTGACGATGGTCTGGCCGAGGCTGACCTGCCCGTCGCCCCCGATCACCACCCGGCCGCCCTTGCGCACCATCAGGATCGTCGTCGCATGCATGCGGGGGGCGCCCCCCGCGTCGTCGTTGGCCAAGGATGTCTCTCCGGGCAGGCTGTCGTGCTGCGGCGTAGGTGGGGGCTCGCGGCGCGTTCGTCCAGCGGGGGCAGCGCCCGTCGCACTGGAGCACCGGCATGACGTTGGGTCACATGCGAGCGCGAAGCGAGTGACCGCCTTCGCGCTCCCGCCGGACATTCGATGCCGAAGGGCAACCATAAACATCGTGCGAAACGGTTCGACGAGGGAGCCAAGCTGCTCGCCTCGCTGTTCAACTCGCGGGCCATCGCGGTGTTCGGGGCGGCTTTCGTGATCCCGATCGCGCAGGGTCGCTACGACGTGTTTGCCCACGGCGGAGGACTTCTCGTCACCGCGGGCGTAAGCTTCCACCTCGCCGGTCAGGCGGCCCTTCGCTTCCTCCGAGCTGAGGATTGACATCGATGTCCGTCACCGACGCATGGCAGATCCTCGGCGTGAGTGCCGCTCTGATCGTCGGCGGCCTGCTCGCCCTCAAGGTCGCGTCGGACGTCTACGACCGGAAGACGCGGGAGATCGAGCAACGGCGGGCTGCCGGTGAATGACGGTATGCTGATCGTGTTCGGCGGCCTGCCCGGAACCGGCAAGACGACCATCTCCCGAGGCGTCGCCCGCGCCCTCGCGGCGACCCATCTGCGCATCGACGTCATCGAGCAGGCGATCCGGGATTCGGGCGTGCCGACGGATGCCGTGGGCGCGGCCGGCTACGCGGTGGCGCAGGCCCTCGCGGGCGCGAACCTCGTGGACGGGCGGATCGTGGTGGCCGATTGCGTCAACCCGGTCGCCGCCAGCCGCGAGGGATGGCGGGTGGTAGCCGCACGCGCCGGAGCGCGGTTGATCGAGGTCGAGGTCGTGTGCCCGAACCGCGAGGAGCATCGCCGTCGCGTCGAGGGGCGGGTATCCGACATTCCAGGCTTCGACCTGCCCTCGTGGGAGGAGGTCCTGCGCCTGGACTACCAGCCCTGGGACCGGCCGCGCCTCGTCATCGACAGCACGACCTCGTCGCCCTTGGAGGCTGTCGCGGCTGTGCTCGGGTCCGTGGCGTGAGACCGGCCGGCCTGAGGTCGGCGCGCCGAACCATCCGTGCTGGCTTCAGTGGCGGATGCCCTCAGACACAGGCGCGCGAGACCGAGATGCATGCTAATCCTCAATGATCGACCGATCGAGCTCGCGCCGACCGTGGAGCACGCGGACGACCTCGATCGTCTCCGCCCCGACACGATAGAGGATCAGATACTGTCTGATCACAAGATGCCGGAGGTTGGGAGCGATCTCCTCGCGCGAGACACCCGAATAAGGATACTGTACGAGCTGCTGCCAACGTTGCTCGATCGCGTCGAGCACACGATCGGCCGCACTCGGGTCATCTCGCGCGATCACCGACCAGATGTCGATCAGGTCTTCAGCGGCCCTGCGGGTACGCCGGACCGTCCTCACCGATCGACCTTCGGGGCCGACGCCTCCCAGCGCCGGCGTGCCTCGGCCTTGATCTCGGCCATGCTGTCCCACTGACTCGGCCCGCTCTCCAGACCTTCGCGGACCAGTTCGCGCAACTCCTCGATTGAATAGCCATGCGTATCGTCGTGGACGTTCCGATGCTGTTTCCACAAGCGCACCGCATCGCCGATCGCCTCGCTCGTCGAAGCGTACTCGCCCGCCTCGACGGCCTGACGCACGAATTCAGCGATGTCGGAGGGGAGATCGACCGTGATGGACTCAACGGCAGCCATCAGAAACCTCGCCAGTCAGAATTACGATTCCCAAACGGGATCCGTACGAAACGCCCCGCAACGTCCATCATACGCCCACCTCCCGACTTCAGCGAGATGCCGGAACGACGCCACCTCTAGACCACCACCGTGATCGCCTCCGCCGCCCGGGTCAGCGCCGTGTAGAGCCAGCGCGCCCTGTGCTCGCGGAACGCGTAGGATTCGTCGAACAGCACGACACGATCCCATTGTGACCCCTGCGCCTTGTGCACGGTGAGCGCGTAGCCGTAGGTGAACTCCTCCGTCTCGCGCCGCAGGATCGCCGGCACCTCCTCCTCGCTGCCGGCGATGACCGAGCGCAGCACCTTGATGTCCTGGGGCTTGCGGCGGAGCGCAGGGTCATCCTCCGGCACCACGTCGAGGCGCACGAGGTCGGGGCGGGGGGCGGCGCGCAGGGCCTGGACGGTCCAGGTCGAGCCGTTGAGCAGGCCCTTGGTGCGGTCGTTGCGCAGGCAGACCAGCTTCTCGCCCACCGCCGGCATCGGGTCGGCGTGGCCGATCAGCTCGCGGATGCGGCCGTTATAGAGCCGCCGGGTGCGGTTCATCCCCACGAGCACCTGATCGGCGGCGAGCACCGTCTGGGGGTCGATCGCGCGGCGCGGGATCACCCGGCTCTCGCCGTAATCGCCGATATCGAGCCGCCCGCCCTCGCGGACCGTCATGGCGAGGCGCACGATCGGGTTGTCGGCGGCCTGGCGGTGGACCTCCGTCAGCATCACGTCGGGCTCGGCCTCGGTGAAGAAGCCGCCGCCCTTCACCGGCGGCAGCTGCGCCGGATCGCCCAGCACCAGCACCGGCGTGCCGAAGGACAGGAGGTCGTTGCCGAGGTCGCCGTCGACCATCGAGCATTCGTCGATGACAACGAGGGCCGCCTTGCTCACCGGCCCGGTGCGGTTGAGGGTGAAGGCGGGCCCGCCCTCGGTATCCTCGCGGGTGCGGTAGATCAGGCTGTGGATGGTCGACGCGTCCGGGCAGCCGCGGGCGCGCATGACGGAGGCCGCCTTGCCGGTATAGGCGCAGAACAGCACCCCGCCCTCGACGTCCTCGGCGAGGCGCCGGGCGAGGGTCGTCTTGCCGGTGCCGGCGAAGCCGAACAGGCGGAAGACCTGCGGGCTGCCGCGCTTCAGCCAGTCCGACACCGCCTTAAGCGCCGCCTCCTGCTGCGGACCGAGGCCGCTCACGGCGCTTTCCCGACGGTGCGGCGGGCCTGGAACGGTGCGGCCGGTGGGGCCTCCTTGCGGCGCAGGAGCGCCCGGAACTCGTCGCGGCGCTCGTGGATCGAGGCGATCACCAGCCCCATCGGCACCCCGACATCGACCAGGACCGCCTCCGAGAGCTGGAGCGAGGCCTCGATCGTCTCCGGCACGGCATCGTCGACGCCCATCTCGTAGAGGGCGGTGGCGTGGCGGGCGTCGCGCGCCCGGGCCACGATGGTGAGGTCCGGCCGCTCGGCGCGGGCGGCGGCCACCACCGCCTCGACGGCGCGGGGCTGGTCGAGGGTGACGACGAGGGCGCGGGCGGTGTCGATGCCGCAGCGGCGCAGGAGTTCGGGATTCGCCGAATCGCCGAAATAGACCGGGTTGCCGAGGCGGCGCTGGTCGGCGACGCGGGCGGCATCCATGTCGAGGGCGATGTAGGGCACCTTGTGGCGCGCCAGCATCTCGGCGACGAGGCGGCCGACCCGGCCGTAGCCCGCGACAATCACCCGGCCGGGCTGACGCTCCGGCGGGGGCGGCTCGGCCCGGGCGCGGCCGAGATCGGTGCGGTCGATCCGCCGGCCGAGGCGGCGGGCGAGCGCGGCGAGCCCGGGAATCATCACCATCGTGGCGGTGGTTACGACGAGCGCCGCCTGGCCGAGATCGTCGGGGACGAGGCCGGCGGCCAGCGCGCTGCCGACGAGCACGAAGGCGAATTCGCCGCCGGGCCCGAGCAGCAGGGCGGATTCGAGCGCCACCGCGCGGGGCAGGCGCAACGCCGTGCCGAGCCCCAGGATGACCCCGCCCTTGAGGAGGAGGAGCCCGAGGGCCAATCCCAAGATGGTCAGCGGCGTCTTCATCAGCACCGCCGGGTCGATGCCCATGCCGACCGAGACGAAGAACACCCCGAGCAGCAGGCCCTTGAACGGATCGATCGTCGCCTCGATCGCCCGGCGGTACTCGGTCTCGGCGAGCAGCAGCCCGGCGACGAAGGCTCCGAGCGTCATCGACAGGCCGCTCGCCGCCGCAACGAGGGACGTCGCCGCGATGACGAGGAGACAGGCCGCCATGAAGAGTTCGGGGCTGCGGGTGCGGGCGACAAGCTGGAACAAAGGCCGCAGGCCGAGCCGGCCCGCGCCGACGAGGAGCGCCAGCGCCACCGCCGCCTGGCCGAGCGCGAGGGCGAGGCCGGTTACCGCGTCGCTGTCCTTGCGGCCGAGCACCGCGATGGCGAACAGCACCGGCGCGACGGCGAGGTCCTGAAAGAGCAGCACCGCGAAGCTCGCCCGTCCGGCCGGTGTGTTGAGGCGCTTCTGCTCGGCCAGCACCGGCAGCACGATGGCGGTGGAGGAAAGCGCCAGCGCCAGCCCGACCAGGATCGCCGCGAGGGGCGGCACCTCCAGCGCCATCAGCACCGCGCCGACGAGCAGGCTCGACACCACCACCTGCAGCGAGCCGAGGCCGAAGACGAGGCGGCGCAGGATGCGCAGCCGCTCCCAGGACAGCTCGACCCCGATCATGAACATCAGGAACACCACGCCGAGCTCGGCGAGATGCGCGATCTCGGTGCGGTTCGAGATCGTCACCGCGCCGAGCCACGGCACGGTCTCGGTGAGCCGCCCCAGGCCCGACGGCCCGAGGAGGGCGCCCGCGCCGATGAAGCCGAGAACCGGGCTGACGCGCAGGCGATGGAACAACGGCACCACGATCCCGGCGGTGACCAGGAACAGGATGACTTCCTTGTAGGAGCCGGACGCGGCGTGCTCGGTCATCGGGAGCGGCTGGGGCTTTCGGATTGCGATCGGGGACCGCCGCGCGGCGCGGCCGGGACTCGGGGCGGCCATCATGCGAAGCGGCCCCTTCGGGGCAAGCCAAAACGAGCCGGACAGCAGCGCTTTTTACCCGAGAGCCGCCAGTGCCGCCTCCAGGTCCGCCGCCAGATCCTCCGGATGCTCGATGCCGATCGAGACCCGGATCGTCGCGTCGGTGATGCCGAGCCGGTCGCGTACCGCCTTCGGCACGCCCGAATGGGTCGTGGAGGCCGGATGGCTCGCGAGCGATTCGGTGCCCCCTAAGCTCACTGCGAGCTTGAACAGCTGGAGCGCGTTGAGCACCCGGAACGCCTCCGGCTCCCCGCCCGCGACGTCGAACGAGAAGGTCGAGCCCGGGGCGGCGCATTGCGCGGCGTAGACCCGGGCCGCGCCGGAGCCGGGTTCGAGATGGCCGAGATGGTGCAGCCGCGTCACCTTCGGGTGGGCCCGCAGCCGATCCGCGATGAGCTCGCCGTTGCGGTTGGCCTTCTCCATCCGGAGCGTCAGCGTCTCGAGCGAGCGCCCGAGCATCCAGCACGAATGGGGATCGAGCTGGGTGCCGATCGCCGAGCGCAAGAGCCGCACCGGCTTCATCCGCGCCGCCGCGCCGAGCGCCGCCCCGGCGATGAGGTCGGAATGGCCGCCGACATACTTCGTCAGCGAGTAGACTGAGATGTCGGCACCAAAGCGCAGGGGATGCTGGAAGAGGGGGCCGAGCAGGGTATTGTCGCAGACCAAAACCGGCGCCTGCCCGCCCTGGCGGGCGCCGATCCGGTCGGCGGCCCGGCGCACCAGCGCCAGGTCGACGAGGGTGTTGAGGGGGTTCGATGGCGTCTCGACCATCGCGACGCTGACGCGCCCGCCGGATGTCTCCGCCAGGGCGAGCGCGGCATCCGCCGCCGCCGTCACGCTTCCCTCATCGGTGCCATCCTGGAAGCCGATTGCGCCGATGCCGAAGCCGGCCAAGGTCTTGGCGATCAGCGTCTCGGTGCCGCCGTAGAGCGGCTGGGAATGCAGCACCACGTCGCCGGGCCGGGCATGGGCCAGGATCACGGTGGCGATCGCCGACATGCCCGACGAGAACAGGAGGGCGGCCTCCGCCTCCTCGAACACCGCGAGCCGGTCCTCGACGATCTCGCTGTTGGGATGGTTGAAGCGCGAATAGACCAAGCCCGCCGCCTCGCCGGCCGGCGGCTCGCGCCGCCCCGAGACGTAGTCGAAGAACGCCTTGCCGTGCTCGGCGGAGGTGAACACGAAGGTCGAGGTCAGGAAGACCGGCGGCTTCACCGCCCCCTCCGAGAGGGCGGGATCGTAGCCGTAGCCGAGCATCAGGGTCTCAGGGCTCAGGCGGCGGTTGCCGAGCCGGTCCTTGTGGTAGCGGTCGTCCGACATGCAGGGCCTCGCTCCGGTCTGGCGGCGCCGCGCGAGCGGCGTCGGGTCTCGGCGCGACGACCGCGCCGCAAGCCGGTTCTAACGCCGTTCACAGCGTTTTGCGGTGCGTAAAGCGCGCCCCGGACGCTGCGCCGCGGCAAGCTCCGCTCGCTCAGGGCGCATTTTCGGCGCAAAACACGCATAGCGTGAGGGATTAGATTCCGTGTACGCGGCCGCCCCCGGGCGGCCGACCGAGGAGCCGCGATGGGCAGACAGCCTCCCGATCGGGTGGTGGTGCGCGAGAAGCGCGCCTGGACCGACGAGACCGATGCCTGGAAGCAGGACCGGGCGATCCGCAAGGGTTACCGCATCCGCTGGGGCTACGTCGCCATCGCCTACCTGGTCGAGGCGCTGGTGATCTGCACCTCGCTCGCCGGCGCCTGGTTCTTCGCCGAGACCTACGCCGACAAGCACGACCAGAGCTTCTGGTTCATGCTGCTGGCGCCGGTCGTCTACGCGGCGATCGAGCTGTGCCGGGTGCCGCTCGGCATCCTGATCCGGGTGCAGCGCGACTGGCTGATCAAGGGCTTGGCGATCGTCGGCATCGTGATGGCGGCGGGCGTGACCACCAAGTCGGTGTCGCAGCTCGGCGAGATGATGTTCCATCCCCGCCTCGCCGAGGCCTCGAAGGCCCGCACCACCCTGAAGGAAGCCGAGGCCGACCGCGGCACGATCGACAACCGCATCGCCCAGGCCGATGCCCGGGTGGCGCAGTATACCGCCGAGGCCGCAGCCTTGGAGAAGCGCACCACCGAGGCCTCGGCCCAGCTCGCCGGCCTGCCGGGCCAGCGCTGCGAGCGGCTGTCCGGCACCAACAGCCGCGGCAAGCGCTACAATTATCTGCGCTGCGTCACCGATCCGCGCACCGCCACCATCGCGGGCAGCCTGAAATCCGCCGGCGACGAGCGGGGCGTCGTCGCCAAGAATCTCACGGAGGCCCGCGCCGCCCGTGCGCAACTCGACCGCGCCGCCGCCGACCGCCGGGTGACGGAAGCGGAGGGCGCCTACCGCGACGCGGTGCGGCGCTCGCAGCTGCACTCCTTCACGGCGATGGTCTACGGCGCCGATCCCGTCGACGTGACGGACCAGCAGGTCCACGCCTTCCTGCGGATCTTCGTGTTCGCGCCGGCGCTCTGCGCCGCCTTCGCCTCGACGCTGCTCGCACTCTGCGCCGTGCAGGTGCGCAAGACCTATCGCGACGAGGACGACCTCGACGCGATGATGCACGCGGAGGGCGTGCCGCTCCTCCTCAACCAGATGGCCGAGAGCGCGACCCAGATCCAGGACGCGCAGCGGGCGATGCGCGAGGCCGCGGTGGCCTCCGGCGCGGCGATCCCCCTCGACCAGCGCCGCTCGCCGACTGTGCCGCAGGCCGGCACGCCCCCGGCGCCCCCGGCGCGCGACGACGACCGCATCGAGAGGCCGAGACCGTGAGCTACCTCGCACCGGGCACGCCGGAGAACGTCGCCCTCGCCCAGCACGTCAACGGGCGCCTGCGGGCCGAGGCCCGGATCTCCAACGCCCGCGCCTTCCTCTTCCGGGCGATCGGCCTCGGGGTCTTCGTCGGCCTCGCCGGGGCCGGGCTGGGGGCGGCCTTCTACGGCTACGCGACGATGAACGAGGTCGGCAACGCCTCCGACAAGCTCGCGCGTGCCCTCACCCAGGCGCTCGAGACCACGACGCTGAAGACGAGCGGCGAGGTGAAGCTGACCGACACCACCCTCAAGATCGAGGGCGGGGTGCCGGCGGCGAAGGGGCGCCCGGACGTGTCCTCGCTCACGGGCAACCAGGGCAAGACCGAGGCACCGGCCTCGGCCGCCGCGGCCGTGCGCACGAGCTTCACGGTGTTCAAGACCGTGCCCTATCTCGACGGCTCGATCGTCACCGGCTGGAACTTCAAGGGCGACGAGCAGAAGCCCGAGAAGCAGTACTGCTACGTGACCCGGCCCCAGAGCTTCGGCGACGGCGCCACCTCGAACCAGACCACCGTGGCGATCGACGGCGAGCTGCTGCCGCAGCCGGCCCGCTCGGAGATCAACTTCACGGTCATCGCCCGCAGCTGCGTGTGGTTCGATCCGTCGAAGCTGTGAGATCGGCGGGGCTCGCCAGCGCGGCTTTCGCCGCATAGGTTCGGGAGAATTCCCGAGGGACAGGACTGACGCGAGCCCTATGCGCTTCACCGGAACCGAGAGCTACGTCGCCACCGGCGACCTCACCGTCGCGGTCAACGCCGCCATCACCCTGGAGCGGCCGCTCCTCGTCAAGGGCGAGCCGGGCACCGGCAAGACCGTGCTGGCGGAGGAGATCGCCCGCGGGCTCGGGGCGCCGCTGCTCACCTGGCACATCAAGTCGACCACCAAGGCGCAGCAGGGCCTCTACGAGTACGACGCGGTCTCGCGCCTGCGCGACTCGCAGCTCGGCGACCCGCGGGTCTCCGACATCGCCAACTACATCCGCCGCGGCAAGCTGTGGGACGCCTTCACGGCGCCCGAGCGGCCGGTGCTCCTGATCGACGAGATCGACAAGGCCGACATCGAGTTCCCGAACGATCTGCTGCTCGAACTCGACCGGATGGAGTTCCACGTCTACGAGACCGGCGAGACCGTGCGGGCCGAGCGCCGGCCGATCGTCATCATCACCTCGAACAACGAGAAGGAGCTGCCGGACGCCTTCCTGCGCCGCTGCTTCTTCCACTACATCAAGTTCCCGGACGCCGACACGCTGAAGGCCATCGTCGACGTGCATTATCCGGGCATCAAGCAGCGCCTGGTCGAGGAGGCCCTGCGGGTCTTCTTCGAGGTGCGCGAGGCGCCGGGCCTGAAGAAGAAACCCTCGACCTCGGAACTGCTCGACTGGCTGAAGCTCCTGATGGCCGAGGAGATCGGGCCGGAGACCTTGCGCGAGCGCGACCCCCGCAAGCTGATCCCGCCGCTGCACGGGGCGCTGCTGAAGAACGAGCAGGATGTCGGGCTGTTCGAAAAACTCGCCTTCCTGAACCGCCGCGAGGGACGCTGATCCGATGCGCCGCCTGATCCTGCTCCGCCACGCCAAGTCCGACTGGCCGGACGGCGCGTCCGACGTCGACCGACCCCTCGCGCCCCGCGGGCGGGAGGCGGCGCCGAAGATGGCCGCCTACCTGGCCGAGCAAGGGCTTATCCCCGACCGCGCGCTGGTCTCGCCGGCCCGGCGCACGCAGGAAACCTGGGACCTCGTCAAGCCGGCGCTGGGGACGGTGCCGGACGAGACCGTGCCGCAGATCTACGAGGCGCCGGTCTCGCGCCTGCTCGACGTGGTGCGGGCGATCCCTGACGAGGTCGCGACCGCCCTGATGATCGGCCACAATCCGGGCTTCCAGGACCTCGCCCGGCTCCTCGGCAAACCGGGCGAGGCGCGGCGGGCCCTGACCAAGAAGTACCCGACGGCGGCGGTCGCGGTGATCGATCTGCCGGTGGATTCGTGGGGCAAGGTCGAGGCCGGGGAGGGGACGGTCGAGCGGTTCGTGACCCCGAAGACCCTGGGGCACGGCGAGGACGAGTAGGGAGCGGCGCTTCGCCCTCCGATCCGAGTGGGGGAGCAATGTCCGATCGGGTCGTGCGGGTCGGCCTCTCCCGGCGAGCCAGAGTGGTCCGGGATAAAGAATATGGCGCGGGTCTCTCCTCTCCCCGCGGGCGGGAGAGGGCCATGCTCCCGTCCAGGGAGCATGGCGAGCCCGTAGGGCGAGGGTGAGGGGGTGGTGCCGGATGAGGTGCCTCCGGAAACACCCCCTCACCCTCGCTCCGGCTTCGCCTCCACTCCTTTCGCCCCCGACAAGGGGGGCGAAAGCCTCTCCCCGCCCGCGGGGAGAGGAGGAACCCGAACCCTGTTCTGTGGAACGCTGCAGCCGGGAAACCACTTGAGACAGCCTTAGCCGCAGCCACGAATCCAGGCCCCCGTGATCCTCACCGCCTTCCTCTCCTTAAGCCTCGCGGCCGGCCCCGCCACCGACGCGGCCGCCGCCCTGGTGCGGGACGGCGCCGCGCGCCTTGGGGACGGGCTCGCCGCAGCCTCCGCCCTCGCGGCGCCCGAGCGCGCGATGCCGATCTACCGGCCCGAGGCGCGGGCGGTGTCGAACTGGCGCAGCGAGACGAAGGACGGGCTCCTGCCGCTCTCCCTCGCCTGGACCGCCTGGGCGGCCCCCAATGATCCGGCCTTCGTGGCGCGCTGCGTCAAGCTGAACAATTACTGGTGCATCAAGCGGGCGCGCTGGGACGGCGAGATCGGCGGCGACCAGGAGGGCCATACCGGCTTCGCCACGGCCGGGCAGGGGGCCGATGCCGCGGTCTCGCTGCTGCGGCGCTATTACGGCGAGTACGGGCGCCGCTCGGCCCTGGCGATCGTCCGCCGCTGGGCGCCCGCCGAATGCGCCGGCCCGGTCGCGGCGCGCGCCGTCGCCCCGGTGCGAGGAGCCGCACCCGCCCGGACCGCCTCGCCGGCGCTGGCGGCCCTGGCGCCGCAGGGCATCGGTCGCACCTTGCGGGCCCGGTTCCTCGCCAGCCACGGCCGCGGCGGCGCCCCGCGCCGGGTCGCCCGTGCCCCGGCCCGCCCGACCGCCGCGGCCCGGCCGGTCGCCGGCAACGCCCTGCGGGTCCAGCCCTGGTCGGCGCTCGCCCGGATGCAGGGCCGGCCGCGCCAACCCGTGCGCGTCGTCAGGGCGCCGCCGCTGCCCACCATCGCCACCGGCATCGGCGAGACGGCGCGCCCCGCCGCGATCGAGCCGATGTGGGCCCTCGACGGGGCGCGGCTCGCCGCGGAGGCTTCGGCCCTGCCGACGCTTGCCGTCGCCCCGGCCTCATCCCTGCCGCCGGCCTTGCGCCCGCCGGCCCCCTTGTGCGGCTCCGACGAGATCCGGATCCAGAACTACGCCGCCCGCATCGCCGGCAGCGTCGGCGTCAAGCCCGGGGACGATCTCGGCCTGTTCACCCCCGACGGTCACGCCACCGCGCGCCTCGCCCCGGTGCTGCTGGCGATGTCCGCGGTCGAGCTCGGGGCGCTGCGGGCGAGCCCGGCCCTCGTCGCCGCGGCGATCGCCCGGGCCGAGGCCGAGCGCGGGGCGGCGCGCCAGCAGGCCGAAGCCGCGCCCTAAGCAGAGCCGCAGGGCGACTCTGCTTAGACTCTTGTATTTGCATCATTTTTTGCCGCCGAACCGGCGACCACTTCGGCGAATGATGCTGAGGCCCTTGCGGAAGCCCAGCCCCCGCGCCACCTCGGGGAGCGACATGAAGCCAGAGCGTACCGCGTGCCGCCCCTGACCGACCTCGCCGCACGTGCCGGCTCCCTCGCCAAGTCCGTCACCGAGGCCACCCGCTCCCTGGCGGAGGCCTCCAACGACCTCCTGGTCCAGCCGACGGTGCGGCTCGGCGTCACCGGCCTCGCCCGTTCGGGGAAAACGGTGTTCACCACCGCTCTGGTGCACCAGCTGACCGGCCTCCACCCGCTGCCGGCGCTCCGCGCCTCGCAGGAGGGCCGCCTGCGCCGGGCCCGACTGGTGCCGCAGCCCGACGACGCGGTGACGCGCTTCCCCTACGAGGACCACCTCGCGGCGTTGACCGAGGCGCGGCGCTGGCCGCGCTCGACCGACCGGATCAGCCAGCTGCGCCTGGAGGTCGATTACGAGCGCAAGAGCGGCTGGCGCACCGGTCCGGCGAGCCTGATGGTCGACATCGTCGACTACCCGGGCGAGTGGCTGCTCGATCTCGCCCTCATCGAGCAGACCTACGAGGGCTGGTCGCGCGAGACGATCGCCGCGGCCCAGCGTCCCGGCCGCGCCGCGATGGCGGCGCCCTGGCTCGCGTCCCTGCGGTCGCTCGACCCGAACCAGCCCCTCGACGAGATCGTGGCCGAGCGGGCGAGCGAGGCGTTCAAGATCTACCTCGCCGCCGTGCGCTCCGGCCCCGAGGCGGTGGCGACCACGCCGCCGGGCCGGTTCCTGATGCCGGGCGACCTCGCGGGCTCGCCGGCCCTGACCTTCGCGCCGCTGATCCTCGACGGCCCGGTCAATCCCGACAGCCTGGGCGGCCTGATGCAGCGCCGCTTCGAGGCCTACAAGCATCGGGTGGTGACGCCGTTCTTCCGCGACCATTTCCAGCGCATCGACCGGCAGATCGTGCTCGTCGACGTGCTGGCCGCGGTCGATGCCGGGGCGGCGGCCTTGGCCGAGCTGGAGGAGGCCCTCGATCGGGTGCTGATGAGCCTCAGGGTCGGGCGCAACACCCTCCTGTCGCGCTTCTTCGCGCCGCGGGCCGACCGGATCCTGTTCGCCGCCACCAAGGCCGACCACCTGCATCATTCCAGCCACGACCGGCTCGACGCGCTGCTGCGCCTCCTCGTCTCCCGCGCGTTGCGGCGCACGGAGGCCGCGGGCGCCCATGTCAGCACCCAGGCGCTCGCCTCGGTGCGCTCGACCCGCGAGACGGTGGTGCATGACGGGCCGAGCGCCTTCCGGGCGGTGGCCGGCACGCCGGAGGCGGGCGAGAGCATCGACGGCGAGACCTTCGACGGCGAGACGGAAGCCGCGATCTTCCCGGGCGAGCTCCCCGAGCGGCCGGAAGCCGTGCTGGAGGGCGCGGTGCCCCCGGGATCGCTGCGCTTCCCGCGCTTCCGCCCGCCCCAGGTCTCCCGCGACGCGCTGGGCCGCCCGGGCCGCCTGCCGCAGATCCGCCTCGACCGCGCCCTGAACTTCTTGATCGGCGACCGCTTGGCCTGAGGGCTTCTCGATGACGAACACCCCCACCCAGAAGCCCCGCGCCTTCCGCCTGCCGCCCGCCGGGCCTGAGACCGCCACCGC
>NZ_JBEXZS010000030.1:0-39613 GCF_040593685.1 Methylobacterium sp. EM32
CGCACCCCCTTGCCCCCGGCCGCCCAGAGCACCCGGGCCGTCGCGTGAGGCTCCTCGTCGCGACCGATGCCTGGCATCCCCAGGTCAACGGCGTCGTCCGCTCCCTCGAGCACATGGTCGCGGCGGGGCGCCGGCGCGGCCACGACCCGGTGATGCTGACGCCGCTGGACTTCGCCAGCGTGCCGCTGCCGGGCTATGCCGAGATCCGGCTCTCGCTCGTCACCGCCCGCGGTGTCGCTTCCCGCTTTCCCGCCCTGGCGCCGAGCCACGTCCACATCGCCACCGAGGGGCCGATCGGACTCGCCACACGCCGGGTCTGCCTGGCGCAGGGGCGCCCCTTCACCACCAGCTACCACACCCGCTTCCCCGAATACCTCGCCGCCCGCCTGCCGGTGCCGGAACGCTGGAGCTACGCCTGGCTGCGCCGCTTCCACGGCGCCGCGAGCGGCACGATGGTGAGCACGCCCTCGCTGGAGCGCGACCTCGCCGGGCGCGGCTTCACCCGGCTGATGCGCTGGAGCCGCGGCGTCGACACCACCCTTTTCCGCCCCCGCGACGGCGAGGCCCCGCCGGCCGCGCTCGCCGGGCTGCCGCGGCCGTTCTTCCTGTTCGTCGGGCGGCTGGCGGTGGAGAAGAACGTCGAGGCGTTCCTGCGCCTCGACCTGCCCGGCACCAAGATCGTCGTCGGCGACGGGCCGGACCGGGCGCGGCTCGCCGGGCTCGATCCCGGCGCGCGCTTCCTCGGCACCCTCACCGGCGAGGCTCTGGCCCGGGTCTATTCGGCGTCCGACGTCTTCGTCTTCCCGAGCCTCACCGACACCTTCGGCATCGTGCTGCTGGAGGCGCTGGCGAGCGGCCTGGCCGTCGCGGCCTATCCGGTGACCGGGCCGCTCGACGTGGTCGGTGGCACCGATGTCGGGATCCTCGACCACGACCTCGGCGCGGCGGCCCGCGCCGCGCTCGCGATCCCGCGGGATGCCTGCCGGGCGGAGGCCCTGCGCTACACCTGGGAGGCGAGCGCCGACCAGTTCTACGGCAATATCGAGGCCGCCCATGCGGAGGGGGCGCCGGCGCGGCGCGGGCGGCCCGGCGTGGTGCGGGCCCTGCCGGGCGAGGCGCCGTTGCCGCGAGTGGGCGAGGGGTAGCGACAGCCAGGGAGAAGGCAGGCGGCATGCCTCACAAGGCCAGCTTGGGATGGCCACGTCCCCGGCATGCTCGTCCGTTTCATTCGACCTTCAGCGCGAGGCTCTGCTGGGGCTCAGGCGCCAGGCGATGGTGCAGCATCCGCAGGCCCAACAGAAGGCCGAACGCCACGATCGAGATCGTCAGGGCCAGCCACAGGGCGGCATGGGGACCCGCCCTCGTCACGAGGGCGGCGAACACGGGCGGCGCGGCCGCGAAGGAGAGGTTGAGCGGCACCGCCAGACGTGCCGAGGCGCGGGCATAGGCGCCGGTGGGAAAGATCTGCAGCGGAAGCGTGGCGCGGGTGACGGCGCCGATGCCGCTGGCGGCGCCGTAGAGCGTGGCGAACAGCATGGCCCCGGCAAAGCTGCTGGTCAGCAGCAGCACGACGAAGCTCAGCGGAAACAACGCGTAGGCAGCGAGGCCGAGGGCGAAGCCCGACCAGTGCCGGCCACCGAGGACGTCGACCATGCGTCCCGCCCATTGGGCGATGCCGATGAAGGACGCCGCGGCCAGCGCGCCGGCATGGTCGAGACCCGCCGCCTCGAACAGGATGATGAAGGTGAGGGCGAAGCCCCAGGTGAAGAAGCCGTTCGCCGCGAAGCTCAGGGCGAGAAGGGTGAAGCGCGCCCGGTCGAGGCCGACGGGCTCTGCGGCTCCCGGGCCGGATCGCTGTCCGGGCCGCCGCGCGAGCGTCACCCAGTGCAGCGGCACGCAGACGAGCAGCATCAGGACGCCGTAGGACAACGTCGTCGCGCGCCAGCCCCACTGGGCCTGCAGGAGACCCGAGAGCGGCCAGACGATCGTCGAGGTCAGCCCGCCGGCCAGGACCAGGATGCCGAGCGCCCGGCGCGCCGCGCCGCCGGCGATCTCGGTCACGGCGATCTGCGCCGGGGTGGTCAGCATCCCGGCGCCCGCCAGCCCGACGACGACCCACGCCACGAAGTAGAGCGCCGGTCCATCGGCCGAACCCAGGATCAGCAGGCCGGCCGCGCCCAGGGCCGATCCGGCGATCATGACCGGGCGTGCGCCGTAGCGCTCGAAGACGCCGCTCAGCGGCCATGTCACGGCGGCCATGACGACGAGCATGACCGTCGGCCCGGCCATCACGAGGGGAAGGGTCAGGCCCAGCTCGCCGGCCATGGCCGGTCCCGTGACCGCGGGCAGCCAGAAGGTCGCGCCCCACCCGATGATCTGCGTCAGGGAGAGGGCAGCGACGGCACGGGCCGTCGGCGAGGGGATGAGCATTTTCGAGCGATGGTCGGGTAGCGGGCGGCCGGCATGATGCGGCGCGGCGGTTCGACGGTCCAGGTCGAATCGAGAAGCGAGCCCGGGGGGCTGTCGCGGCGCCTCACGCGAACAGATCGACGACTTCGAACCCCCTCCCCGCCAGCCGCTCGCTCAGGACCCGCCGGTGGCACCGCTCGGGGTCGCGCTCGAAGCAGAGCAGGCAGGTCGGCCCGGCGGTCGCCAACGCCGCGAGCTCATCCAGGGCGGCCTCGCCCGAGGCCGTGTCCAGCACCTCGTCGCAGTAGATCCGCCGCATCAGCGCCGCGTCATGGGCGCGCGCCGCCTCGCGGCCGGCCTTCGGCGTGCCGAGGCTGCGCAGATGCGCGTACCCGATTCCCGCCCCGGTCAGGCCTGAGGCCAGCGCGCTCTTCGAGAAGCCCCGCTTGCGCGAGGCCGCCACCGCCCGCACATCGGCCAGGGTCGCCACGCCGGCATCGCGCAAGGCGGCGGTGAAGCGCTCCGAATCGGCGCCTTCGTACCCGATGGTAAACAGAACCTTGGCCATTCCTCGCCCCGGCAAACCTCAATTTCGACCGGGGCTTATGCCCGATGGACGAGGCTCGGGCGAGCCGTGCGCCGGCCCTACGTGGCTTTTGCGTCACGCGTTTCGGAATTCCGTTCAGATCCCGTCAAGCTTCCATTAACCCGCCCCACCGCATCGAATAGCCATAGTGTTCCGCGTGAAGTCAGGCCGCGCCCCGATGCCGATGGAGTCGACGATCCCCCCCGCCCCGTGGTCCTCCGTGCTGTCGCGCAGCGTCCTGTGGGGCAAGCGCGCCGTCGCGGCGGCGAGCCTCGCCGCGCTGGCGGCCTGCGCCGGCGGCGGCGCCGATTTCTACCCGACCAAGGGCGACGTGAAGCCCCATCCGGGGGTCGCCAAGGCGAAGAACCACCCGATCCAGGGCATCGACGTCTCGAAGTGGCAGGGGCCGATCGACTGGACCTCGGTCAAGGGCGCCGGCACCCAGTTCGCCTACATCAAGGCGACCGAGGGCGGCGACCACGTCGACGACCGCTTCCGCGAGAACTGGGACGGCGCCGGCCGGGCCGGCGTGCCGCGCGGCGCCTACCATTTCGTGTTCTGGTGCCGCTCGGCCAAGGACCAGATGGACTGGTTCAAGCGCAACGTCCCCAACGACCCGACCGCCCTGCCCCCGGTCCTCGACGTCGAGTGGAACGGCCACTCGCAGCTCTGCCCGAAGAAGCTGCCGAAGGCCCAGGCCCTCGCGATGACCGAGTACATGCTCCGCGAGATGGAGGCCTATACCGGCAAGCGGCCGATCATCTACACCGACATCACCTTCCACAAGGACGTGCTGGAGGGCGAGCTGCCGGATTACCCGCACTGGGTCCGGTCCACCGCGGCCGAGCCGGAGCAGCGCTACGCCAACCGCGACTGGATGCTGTGGCAGTTCACCTCGACCGGCCGGGTGCCGGGCGTGCGCGGCGACGTCGACCGCAACGCCTTCTACGGCACCAAGGCCGAGTGGGCCTCGTTCCTGGCGACCGATTGCGACCCGCGCCATCACCGCCGGCTCTCGGAGGCGGGGCTCTGCACGGACAAGTGACGGCCACGCGGTAGCGAAGACGAAGAAGCCCGGTCCGCGACGAGCAGCCGGGCTTCTTCTTGGATCATCGCTGATTTCCCGCAAGCGGACCTGCTGCCCTCAGTATCATCCCGGGGCTCGCTGCAAGCGAGAACCCGGGATCCATAACCGCCGACGTCCAGGAATGAGGCGGATTGTGCTCCGCATTATACTGAGCTGACGGCGGTTATTGATCCCGGGTTCCGCTGCGCGGCCCCGGGATGACGTGGAGGGTGGCAGGTCCGGGAGCTGTTCGACGAAGAGCAGCCTGGCGAACAGCCCCCCGGTCAGCCGTTGCGGAAGGTGTAGCTGTAGCCGTTCAGCGCCGGCGCGCCGCCGAGATGGGCGTAGAGCACCTTCGAGCCCTTGGGGAAGAAGCCCTTCTGGACGAGGTCGATCATGCCCTGCATCGACTTGCCCTCGTAGACCGGGTCGGTGATCATCGCCTCGAGCCGGGCCGAGAGGCGGATCGCCTCGACCGTCTCCTTAGAGGGTACGCCGTAGACCGGGTAGGCGTACTCCTCCTTGATCACCACGTCGTCCTCGGTGATCTCACCGGCGCCGACGAGGGCGGAGGTGTTGCGGGCGATCTCGAGCACCTGCGCCCGGGTCTGCGCCGGGGTGCAGGAGGCATCGATGCCGATGACGTTGCGGGCGCGGCCGTCGGGCTTGAAGCCGACCAGCATGCCCGCATGGGTCGAGCCGGTGACGGTGCATACCACAATGTAGTCGAAGTGGAGGCCCATCTCGGCCTCCTGCTTGCGTACTTCCTCGGCGAAGCCGACATAGCCGAGTCCGCCGAACTTGTGCACCGAGGCGCCGGCCGGGATCGCGTAGGGCTTGCCGCCCTTCGCCTTCACGTCCTCGATCGCCTGCTTCCAGCTGTCGCGGATGCCGATGTCGAAGCCGTCGTCGACGAGCTGCGACTCGGCGCCCATGATCCGCGTCAGCATGATGTTGCCGACCCGGTCGTAGACCGCGTCCTCGTGCGGCACCCAGGCTTCCTGGATCACCCGGCACTTCATGCCGATCTTGGCAGCCACCGCCGCCACCATGCGGGTGTGGTTCGACTGCACGCCGCCGATCGACACCAGGGTGTCGGCGCCCGAGGCGATCGCGTCCGGCACGATGTATTCGAGCTTGCGCAGCTTGTTGCCGCCATAGGCCAGACCCGAATTGCAGTCCTCGCGCTTGGCGTAGATCTGCACGTCGCCGCCGAGATGGGCGGTCAGGCGCGGCAGGTGCTCGATCGGGGTCGGGCCGAAGGTCAGGGGGTAGCGCTCGAACTGCGACAGCATCGATTGGGTCATCGCCGGGGTCCTGTGTGGAAGCCGGGATCGTTGTAGCAGGCCCCCGGCGGAAGGTGCTCTCGAAGTTAGGCGATCTTTGACGCCGGCTGGCGCCGCTGCCGGCGCGATATGCTACAGCCTTCCATGAATACGCTCTCCCACGGAAGGATCTTTCATGCCCGATGGGCTCGACCGCATCGACCTGAAAATTCTCCGTCTGCTGCAAGAGGATGGCCGCATCGGCAACGCCGAGCTGGCCAAGCGCGTCAACACCAGCCCGGCGACCTGCCACCGCCGCACCCAGCGCCTGTTCGACGAAGGGTACCTGCGCGGCGTGCGCGCCGTGGTCGCCCCCGAGCGGGTCGGGCGCGGCTCGCTGGTCCTCGTTGGCGTGGTGCTCGACCGCTCGACGCCCGAGGCCTTCTCCGCCTTCGAGGCCGCGGCCCTCGCGATGCCGACCCTCCTCGACTGCCACCTTGTCGCCGGCGACTTCGACTACTTCCTCAAGATCCGGGTCTCGGACATGGCCGACTTCAACCGGATGCACAGCGAGATCCTGATCGCCCTGCCCGGGGTGCGCCAGACCCGGACCTTCTTCGTCATGAAGGAGGTGATCGACAACGCCCCGCTCAGCTTGTGACATCCTGCCTGACCGATCGGTCGATCGTATCCCACTCACGCCCTCATCCTGAGGTGTCAGTCGATTGCAAATCGACTGACCTCGAAGGAGGCTTCCAGATATCGCCGCGGGTTCTGGAGCCCTCCTTCGAGGCTCGGCGATTCTCGATCGCCTCGCACCTCAGGATGAGGTCGCGGGTGGGATGGGCGTGTGTGTCGTGATGCAACCCTGTCGGTCACACAGAGGATGAGAGCGGGCGACCGACGAGGGTATACCCGTGGAGCCGCCCCGGTCCGCCTACCCGGCCCGCTGCTGCGCCACGAGCGCCTCCGCCGCCTGGACGAGCGCGTGCCCGACGCCGTCCGGCCCGCCGCCATGGGTCTGGCTGATCGCGTAGGCCCCTTCCACGAGCAGGAGCAGGCCGTCGGCAAGTTGGCCTGGATCCCTCGCCCGCAGCGCCCCGGCGAGGCGCCGGAACCGCTCCCGCAAAGCCGTCTTCGTGTCCCGCGCGATCTGCCGGCCGGGATGGTCCGGATCGGCGAACTCGGCGCAGAAGTTGATGAAGGGGCAGCCCCGGTATCCCTCCTGCGTCGTCCGCTCGACCAGGGAGGCCATGATCGCGCGGAGCCGCTCGTCCGGGTCGTCGTAGCGGTCGAACGTCGCGTCCCAGCGTTCGAGAAACTGCCGCGACCGCTCCTCGAGATAGGCGAGGACGAGATCGTCCTTCGACGGGAAGCTGCGGTAGAGGCTGATCTTGGTGACGCCGGCCTCCTTGACGATCGCCTCGACGCCGACCGACCGGATCCCGTCGCGGTAGAACCGCTCGGCCGCGACCGCGAAGATCCTGTCGCGCGCCCGTGGCGACCCCTTCGATGCTTGGTCCATCGTGGTTCCTCGATTGACATGTGACCGACCGGTTCGTACCACATTGGGGCCTGGATCTGCCAGTGCGGCAGGTCCCTCCGGCTCAGGTCACGGTGTCGCGTGTCGCCGCACCGGCGCGGCATCCGTCCCAGGACCAAAAGCATCCTCTCCGCATGGGGATCATGAGATGAAGCATTTCATCGTCGAAGCGACCTATCTCGTTCCGTTCGAGGTCGTTTCTCCTCTGATACCGAGTCATCGGGACTTCCTGAAGGACGGATACGATCGCGGCTATTTCTTGTGTTCGGGGCCGAAGGAGCCGCCGGTCGGCGGGTTCCTGGTCGCACGGGCCGAGAGCCGCGAGGACCTTGAAACGCTGTTCGAGGCCGAGCCGTTTCGCCGGGCCGGCGTCGCCCGCTTCACCTTCACGGAGTTCCGGCCGGTGATGCGGCAGGAATGGTGCGAGCCCTGGTTCACGGGTGAGCCGGCGTGATGCGGCCCTTCTCCGTGATCCTGGCCGAGGCGGCGTCGCGCAAGGGCGGCCTCGCGGCCCTGGAGGCGATGCTCGGCGAGACGCCGGTCCTCCCGCGCGACCGGATCGCCGCTTTGCCCGATCACCGCATCCTGGCCGCGATGACGTGGCGCGTCTTCAGCGCCGGCTTCTCCCCGCAAGTGATCGACGCGAAATGGCCGGCCTTCGAGAGCGCTTTTCGGGCGTTCGATCCGCCGGACTGCGCGGCGCTGACCGACGAGGAGATCGACGCCCTGGCCGCCGATCGGGGGATCGTCCGCAACCGGGCCAAGATCGACGCGGTGCGCGTCAACGCGGCCCTCCTCCTGGCGCTGGCGCGCGAGCACGGCTCGGCCGCCCGATTCCTAGCGGAATGGCCCGAGGACGACCTCGTCAGCCTGCTGCGCGTGCTGCGGGAGCGCGGCCGCCATCTCGGCGGCGATTCGGGCATGCGCGTCCTGCGGGCGATCGGCAAGCCGGCCTTCGTCACCACCAGGGACGTCGTCGCGGCGTTGATCCGGGAAGGCGTCGTCGCGCGTGCGCCGAGCACTGCGCGCGATCTGGCGCTGGTCCAGCGCGCCTTCAATCTGTGGTCCGCCGAATCGGGGCGCAATCTCACGGAGATCAGCCGTATCCTGGCGCTGAGCGTTCCGTCCTGAGCTAGCATTGAAGGCGGAGCCGGCGCCGCGGTTGCTCCTGTACGCAGTTTGTTCTAGTCGTGAGGGCAGACTTGGCTCGGGCGCCCCCGCGCCCCATCTGGTCACCATCACGGTCGATGGGCTCCCCGAACGTCACGGGCTCCCGGCCGATCCCGGTCCCATCAAGCCTGGCCGTGTCGAATCCGGCCCGGAGCCCCTCTGCATGGCCTCTCTCGACAAGCTCTTCGACCGTTCCGCGGAGGGCCGCGTGATCGCGGTGCGGGGCGCCCGCGAGCACAACCTGAAGAACGTCGACCTGACGATCCCCCGCGACAAGCTCGTGGTGTTCACCGGGTTGTCGGGCTCGGGCAAGTCGTCGCTCGCCTTCGACACCATCTACGCCGAGGGGCAGCGCCGCTACGTCGAGTCGCTCTCGGCCTATGCGCGTCAGTTCCTCGAAATGATGGCGAAGCCCGACGTCGACCAGATCGACGGGCTGTCGCCGGCGATCTCGATCGAGCAGAAGACCACCTCGAAGAACCCGCGCTCGACGGTCGGTACCGTCACGGAGATCTACGACTACATGCGCCTCCTGTGGGCGCGGGTCGGCATCCCGTATTCGCCGGCGACCGGCCTGCCGATCGAGAGCCAGACCGTCAGCCAGATGGTCGACCGGGTGCTGGCTCTCCCCGAGAAGACCCGGCTCTACCTGCTGGCCCCCGTCGTGCGCGGCCGCAAGGGCGAGTACCGCAAGGAGATCGCCGAGTTCCAGAAGAAGGGCTTTCAGCGCCTGCGCATCGACGGCGAGTACTACGCCATCGACGACGTGCCGAAGCTCGACAAGAAGCTGAAGCACGACATCGACGTGGTGGTGGACCGGATCGTGGTGCGGGCCGACATGGCCTCGCGGCTGGCCGATTCGTTCGAGACCGCGCTGGAGCTGGCGGACGGCATCGCGGTGGTGGCGTTCGCGGACACGCCCGAGGACGGTCCTGCCCCCGACCCCATCACCTTCTCGTCGCGCTTCGCCTGCCCGGTCTCCGGTTTCACGATTCCCGAGATCGAGCCGAGATTGTTCTCGTTCAACAACCCGTTCGGCGCCTGCCCGACCTGCGGCGGCATCGGCCACGAGATGCGGATCGACCCGACTTTGGTCATCGCCGACGAGGCCTTGAGCCTGTCGCGCGGCGCCGTCGCGCCCTGGGCGAAGTCCACTTCGCCCTATTACGGCCAGACCCTCGACGCGCTCGCGCGTCACTACCGCTTTCGCACCGACACGCCGTGGTGCAAGCTCACCGAGGCCGCCCGCCAGGTGGTGCTCTACGGCTCGGACGGCGACGAGATCCGCTTCGCCTACAATGACGGCTTGCGCGCCTACGAGGTCTCGAAGCCCTTCGAGGGCGTGATCCCGAACCTGGAGCGGCGCTACAAGGAGACCGACAGCGACGCCGCGCGCGAGGATATCGGCCGGTTCATGGCCGAGACGCCGTGCTCGGCCTGCGGCGGCAAAAGGCTGAAGCCCGAGGCGCTGGCGGTGAAGATCGCCGGCAGCGACGTCGGCGACGCCACGGTGCTCTCGGTGCGGGACGCGCATCGCTGGTTCGGCGACTTGCCCGAGCACCTGAGCCCGAAGCACAACGAGATCGCCGCCCGCATCCTGAAGGAGATCCGCGACCGGCTGACCTTCCTGGTCGATGTCGGCCTCGAATACCTCACGCTCGCCCGCGGCTCGGGCTCGCTGTCGGGCGGGGAGAGCCAGCGCATCCGGCTGGCCTCGCAGATCGGCTCGGGACTCACCGGCGTCCTCTACGTCCTCGACGAGCCCTCGATCGGCCTGCACCAGCGCGACAACGAGCGGTTGCTCGGCACGCTCAAGCGGCTGCGCGACCTCGGCAACTCGGTGATCGTGGTCGAGCACGACGAGGACGCGATCCTGCAGGCCGATTACGTCGTCGATGTCGGGCCCGGCGCCGGCATCCATGGCGGGCAGATCGTGGCGCAGGGAACGCCGCCGGAGCTGCTCGCGGACGAGAACTCGCTCACCGCGAAATACCTCACGGGCAAGCTCTCGGTGCGGGTGCCGAAGATGCGCCGAAAGGCCAAGCGCAACCCGGCCGCCAAGGTCGAGGCACCCGAGTCCCAGATGTTGCGCCTCGTCGGCGCGCGGGGCAACAACCTGAAGGATGTGACTGCGGCGATCCCGCTCGGCACCTTCACCTGTATCACCGGGGTCTCCGGCGGCGGCAAGTCGACGCTGGTCGTCGACACGCTTTACAAGGCGGTGGCGCGCAAGCTCAACGGGGCGCTGGAGCACCCCGCGCCCCACGACCGGATCGAGGGGCTGGAGCACCTCGACAAGGTCATCGACATCGACCAGTCGCCGATCGGCCGCACCCCGCGCTCGAACCCCGCCACCTATATCGGCGCCTTCACGCCGATCCGCGACTGGTTCGCTGGCCTGCCCGAGGCCAAGGCGAGAGGCTACCAGCCGGGCCGGTTTTCGTTCAACGTCAAGGGCGGCCGCTGCGAGGCCTGCTCGGGCGACGGCGTCATCAAGATCGAGATGCACTTCCTGCCCGACGTCTACGTCACCTGCGACGTCTGCAAGGGCAAGCGCTACGATCGCGAGACCCTGGAGGTGAAGTATCGCGAGCGCTCGATCGCCGACGTGCTCGACATGACGGTGGAGGAGGCGGCCGAGCTGTTCAAGGCGGTGCCGGCGATCCGCGAGAAGCTCGAGACCCTGGCCCGGGTCGGCCTCGGCTACGTCCGGGTCGGCCAGCAGGCCACGACCCTGTCGGGGGGCGAGGCACAGCGGGTCAAGCTCTCCAAGGAGCTGTCGAAGCGCGCCACCGGCCGCACCCTCTACATCCTCGACGAGCCGACCACCGGCCTGCACTTCCATGACGTCGCCAAGCTGATGGAGGTGCTGCACGAGCTCGTCGACCAGGGCAACAGCGTGGTGGTGATCGAGCACAACCTCGAGGTCATCAAGACCGCCGACTGGGTGATCGACATGGGCCCCGAGGGCGGCGACGGCGGCGGCACCATCGTGGCCGAGGGCACGCCGGAGGACATCGCGGCCTCGGAGGCGAGCCATACCGGCCGCTTCCTGCGCGAGGTCCTGGCCCGGCGCCCGGCCGGGGCAAAGCCGGCCCCGGCCGCGAAGGCGCCCCGGACCCGCAAGCCGGCGGCCCGCAAGCAGGCGGCCGAGTAGTTTGTCGCGCGAAAACACCCGCGAAGCGTGACCGCACGGGCGGAAAACCCGCCCGTGCACCGCAGCAAACCGGCGATTTCTCGCGATCGCGGACGCTGTTGTACCAAAGTACAAAATCAACGGCAGATGACGAAAATGCGTCATTTGCGCAACGCGCAGCGATCATCTGCTTCAATCCTGAGCAAAAGACTCGCCTTCCGGGCACGGCCGTCAGAACATCGCCCCGTTCAGACTGTGCCGGGCTGCTGCTTCCGGACATCGAAGGCCGTCTCCTTGGCCGTGCGACGCGCGCGGACGAGGGCGGCCGGCCGATGGACGTGGTCCAGCCGCCTCGAGAGTAACCCGAAGAGTCGTTTGGGAAGGAAAAGCTCATGGTCAAACATTGGCTGGCCGCGGGGGCGGCCGCCTTGTCGCTGACCGCGACGGCGGCGTCCGCGCAGACCACGACGGTGCCGGGCGAGCAGGTCGGCCTCGCGATCGGCGCGCCGCTGCCCGAGGGCGTCTACGCGATCGACACCTTCACCTATCGCAGCCCCGACGGCCCGAACGCGACCTCCACCGACACCGCGGTCAACGTCCCGGTCCTGGTCTGGTCGACGCCCTGGAAGGTTCTGGGCGCGCGCTTCGAGGCGGTGATCGCCCCGCCGACCGTCTTCACCTTCTCCCGAACTGCGGGCGGGCGCGACACCAGCGTCAATGTCGGCACCTTCCTCGGCGGCATCTTCGCCTGGGACCTCGGCAACAATGTCGGCGTCAGCTACCTGGCCGGCGTCTACCTGAACGAGCTGAATGCCGGACGCGGCGGCGGCCTGCCGATCCTGGCCTCCAACACCTACCGCCAGGGTTTCGGCATCAGCTATACCGGCGACGGCTGGAACGTCACCGCCAACCTCACCTACAATTTCTACGACGTGCCGGCCCGCTTCGGCGGCCGCAACGGCATCCCAGGCTTCTACGGCAGCCAGTTCCCGAGCGACGCCCTCAACCTCGACCTGACGGCGACCAAGAAGTTCGGCAAGTTCGAGATCGGCGCCATCGGCTACGGCACCACCAACCTGCCGAATCGCGGGCCCCTGCCCCTCGGCGCGCCCTGCGCCGGCAACTTCGCCACCTGCGGCACGGTCTCGCCCGGCGGCGGCGGCCGCTTCGCCCTCGGCGGCCTCGTCGGCTACGATTTCGGCAAGTTCACGGTCCAGGCCTGGGTCGCCCGCGACGTCGCCACCTCGGCCCGCCAGATCTCGCCGGTCACCGGCCTGGCGACCAACCGCGAGGCCTACTCGACCGAGGGCTGGTTCCGCGTCATCGCCCCGCTCTACACCGTCGCGGCGGCTCCTGCGCCGGAGCCGGTGCCCCTGGTGCGCAAATACTGACGGCGCCGCACCCGACAACCTTCCCCTCCCGCCCGGCTCCGCGAGCCGGGCGTTCTCGCGTGTGGGCGATGCCTGTCGGGCGCGGCTCGCGCGACCTATAACGGGAGCGAGCGGGCGGGGCCGAGACGGCCCCGCCGACGAGACGTGACACGGGGCGACCGACGCCCCGGCAGGAGGCCATCATGGCAGCGCCCGGCGACTGGAAGATCCCCTCCGCGGTGCAGCCCCGCCCGGCCGCCTATTCCTACGACCTCGACCAGACCCTCACCGCCGTCGTCGCCCTGTCCTCGCGGGTGCCGGACGGCGCCTACACCGCCGAGATCCTCGGCACCGAGCGGGCCGGCAACGGCGTCCTGATCGGCGAGGACGGGCTGGTGCTCACCATCGGCTACCTGATCACCGAGGCCGAGAGCGTCTGGCTCACCGCCCATGACGGGCGCACCGCGCCGGGCCACGTCGTCGGCTACGACGCCGCCACCGGCTTCGGCCTGGTGCAGGCGCTCGGCCGCCTCGACCTGCCGCATCTGCCGCTCGGCAGTGCCGACAGCTTGCGCATCGGCGACCGGCTGGTGATGGCCGGGGCCGGCGGCCGCTCGCGGGCCGTTGCCGCCGAGGTGGTCGCCCGGCAGGAATTCGCCGGCTACTGGGAATACCTCCTCGACGACGCGATCTTCACCGCGCCCTCGCACCCGCATTGGGGCGGCGCGGCCCTGATCGGCCCGGCGGGGGAGCTCACCGGCATCGGCTCGCTCCAACTCCAGCAGGGCGGCCGCGACAGCCGCCCCATCAACATGGCGGTGCCGATCGACCTCCTGAAGCCGATCCTCCACGACCTGACGACGCTCGGCCGGGTCTTCGGCCCGCCCCGCCCCTGGCTCGGCCTCTACGCCACCGAGATGGACGACCAGGTCGTGGTGATGGGCCTCTCGCCCCGCGCCCCGGCCGAGGCCGCCGACCTGCGCGCCGGCGACATCCTGATGGCGGTGGGCCAGACCGAGGTGAGCGACCTCGCGAGCTTCCTGCGCGCCGTCTGGGCGCTCGGCCCGGCGGGCGTCGCCGTGCCGCTCACCGTGCATCGCGACGGGCGGACCCTGAGCATTGCCGTCGCCTCGGCCGACCGGTCGACCTTCCTGGTGGCGCCGCGGCTGCATTGAGGCGGGGGCTGCGTCTCTGACGGGCGTCCTACCGGGTTGGCGTGCGTCAGGTTTGTCTCGAGGAAGGACGAGACGCGGTTTTTCTCCTCTCCTTGCTCCTACGCCAGTCTGGCCGAGGAATTCCCCTTTCAGGATCAAGCGCGGGATCCCCTCTCCCGAGTGGGAGAGGGGTAGGGGCGATCGAAGATCGCGCAGGGTGGCGCGCTTCAGTATAGATCTGAACCGTCACGCTGCCAGCACGACCGTCAGAGCCTTACACTGAAGCGTGTCACCCTCACCCCCGGCCCCTCTCCCACTCGGGAGAGGGGAGACGCGCTCGATCTTTATCTGACTGGATCAAGCAGAAATCGTATCACGCCGCCGCCAGAAGCCGCTCACGCGTCTTCCCGCAGCGCCTCGGCCACCCGGGCCTCCAGGATGTCCGGCCGGCGCAGGATCAGCGCGCCGCGGGTACGGTCGACGAGGCCTTCCTGGGCCATGACGGTGAATTCCCGCGTGACCTGCTCGCGGCGGCAGCCGATGCGGGCGGCGAGCACGTGGTGATAGGGCGGCGGGCTCACCGCCCGCTCGCCGTCGGTGCCGGGCCGGGGCGCGGAGAGGCGCAGAAGCTCGGCGTAGAGGCGGTGGCGCAGGTCGAGGACCGCGTGCTCCATCAGCCGGGCGTTGAGCATCCGCACCCGTTTGGCGAGCAGCCGCAGCAGCTTATCGGCGATCGGCGGCGCCGCGAACACGATCTCGCGGAAGACCGCCGCCGGCACCACGCAGAGCTCGCCCCGGGTGAGCGCCGTGACGTTGGCCGAGCGGCTGACCCCGTCGATGGCGGCGAGCTCGCCGAAGAACTCGCCGGCCCGCATCTCGCCCAGGATCACCTCCTTGCCCGACTGCGTCCGGTTGAGGATCCGCACCTCGCCGGAGGCCAGCAGGTAGACGTCGGTCGAGGCGTCGTCGAAATCGACGAGAATCTCGTTGGCGTCGAACCGGCGCCAGATGCACCGCGATTCGTACGAGATCAGGTCGATGCCCGCGTCCTTGAAGAAGGGAAACCCTGCGAGCCGACCCATCTGCTGCCCTCGACCCCGCGGATGCGGTGCTGTCCTTCGGCGTTCTTAGAGCATTTTCCGACGAAGTGGATACCGGTTCGTCGAAGAAAATGCGGCAAAACCAAAGACCTAGAACCCTTCACGATCGCATCGCGATCGTGAAGGGTTCTAGCCCGGCGCGGCTGCGCTCGCCAGGGCGCGGCCGCGCTTGCGCCCGGCCATGTGTCGATCGGCCCATGATTTTTTCGGGTTTTACGCCTTCACGATCGTCGCACCTGTGAGTCCATGCCGCGCCATGACGTTGCGGGTGTCGACGATCAGCCGGGCCTCTCGCGCCACCAGGGCGTAGTCGACGCCGTCATGGTCGGTGGCGACCAGCACGGCGTCGACCCCGCGCAGGGTCTCGGGCGTCAGGGGCTGCGAGCGCCGCCCGGCGAGGTCCGGATGCTCGCGGGTCGCCGGCAGGACCGGCACCAGGGGATCGTGGTAGAGCGCCGCCGCGCCCCGCGCCTCGATCAGCCGGATCAATTTCAGGGCCGGGCTCTCGCGGGTGTCCTCGACGTTTCGCTTGTAGGCGAGCCCGAGCACCAGGACCCGGGCGCCCGAGAAGGCGCGGCCGGTGCGGTCGACGGCCGCCGCCAGGCGCTCGACGACGTGGTAGGGCATCCGCGTGTTGACCTCGCCGGCCAGCTCCACGAAGCGCGCCGGCACGTCGAATTCCCGTGCCTTCCAGGCGAGGTAGAACGGGTCGATCGGGATGCAATGGCCGCCGAGGCCCGGCCCGGGCTGGAACGGCATGAAGCCGAAGGGCTTGGTGGCCGCCGCCTGGATCACCTCCCAGACGTCGATGCCCATCGCGTCGTAGACGAGCTTCAGCTCGTTCACGAGGGCGATGTTGACCGATCGGAAGATGTTCTCGGTGAGCTTCACCGCCTCGGCGGCCGCGGCCGAGGAGACCGGCACCGTGCGCACCACCAGCGCCCCGTAGAGCGCCTCCGCCAGGCCGCGCGCGGCGGCATCGTCTGCCCCCACCACCTTCGGGATGCGGGCGGTGTCGAACTCGCCGTTGCCCGGGTCCTCGCGCTCCGGCGAATAGGCGAGGAAGAAATCCTCTCCCGAGCGCAGGCCGCCGGCCTCCAGGATCGGCCGCATCACCTCGGCGGTGGTCCCCGGATAGGTGGTCGATTCGAGCACCACGAGCTGGCCCGGCCGGAGCGTCGCGGCGATGGCCCGGGCGGTGGCCTCGACGTAGGACAGATCGGGCTCGCGGTGGCGGGTGAGCGGCGTCGGCACGCAGATCAGCACCGCGTCGGGCTCGGCGAGCCGCGCCATGTCGCCGGTGGCCGCGAAGGTGCCGGCCGCGAGCGCGTCGCTCAAGGCCTCGCCCGGGATGTGGTGGAACGCCCCCTCGCCCCGGTTCAAGGCCGCGACCCGGCCCGGATCGACGTCGAAGCCGAGCACGGAGAAACCGGCCCGGAGCGCCGCGAGCGCCAGCGGCAGCCCGACATAGCCGAGGCCGACGATGCCGATCAGCGCCCGGCGCTCGTGAAGGAGCGTCCGCGTCCGCGCCTCGTTCGCGTTCATGTCCCGCCGCTCCCGCGCTCCTCAGGTGTGGTTCCCTTGAGCGTGGCGGTGGGCGACTGTCAAATCGGGTCGGAGAGCGATCCGGCGGGATCAGCGCGCCGGCGCCGGCCGGCTCACGGGGCCCCGTCCGCCGGATGCCGTCCGGTTCTGCCACAGGTTGATCGGCACGATCAGGATCACCGTGGCGAGCACCCACCAGGCCGGGCGCACGTCGTAGGCGAAGTCGAGATTGGCCCCCAGCACCGCGCCGGCCGGCACTCCGGTGGCGATCGCGTACCAGGCCGTCTCGAGCAACGCCGTCGCGAGGCCGGCCGCGAGGCTGAGCCCCAGGAGCGGCAGCGGCGTGCTCGGAATCTTGAAGTGCTGCATCAGCCGCCAGCCCATGAGGGCGAGGAACAGGCCGCTCCAGTAGACCGGATTCGAGACGTCGATCTTCGATTGCAGGAAGAAGTGCAGCAGCGCCAGCGCGGTGAGCGGGTAGACCAGCCGGTGCAGCCGTGGCCAGTTCTTGCCGAGGCGGCGGATCATGCCGTCGGTCGAGGTGACGCCGAGCACCGTCAGGCCGAGCAGGCCGGCAAAGCCGATGGTGAGATAGATGCGGAACACGATCTCGCTCGCCACCCGGGCGAGGTCGAACTTCTGGTCGGCGATGTAGAGCGTGAAATGGACCAGCGCATAGGCGAGCGCGGTCAGACCCAGCATCCGCCGCACCAGGATCAGCTTCGGCGCATTGGCGATGCGTCGCATCGGCGTGACCGCGAGCGACAGGATCAGGAACCGCACCGACCAGTCGCCCATGGCGTGCAGGTAGGCGGTGAGGGGCTTCGCCCCCAGCCGGTCGAGGGCGTAGGCGGCGGTGAACCACAGCCCTGGAGCGAGGGCGAGGAGGAACACCGCGAGCTTGAACCGCGACAGGCGGCCGGCCCGGTCGAGCCACGGCCAGGCGATGCGCGGCGAGGTGGGACGGGGAGCGGCGATCCGGGGGTGGACGGTCATGCGGGACCTGAGTGCAGTGCGGAATGCGCCACAGATAAGCCGCGAGCGGAGGTTTGACCCGGGCGGCCGACCACACGATGGCGTGAGAGGCGGCACCCTGAGGAGATCCGCCGTGCCGCGCAACGCCCTCGCCGCCCTCCTGCTCCTGATGCCAGTCGCCGCTTGCCCCACTCTGGCTTTCGCGGCCTGCACCGCACCGACGCCGCCGCCGGCGAGCGAGAAGCCGGTGAAGCCCGCCCCGCCGCAGAAGCCCGCCTGCCTCGACGCCAAGGGCGGCTGCCCGGGCTGGGAGGCCTACACCTACAACGACGGGATCAAGGCCTACAACGCGCAGCTCGGCCCCTACCGCACCGGCGCCGAGGCCTATGCGCGCAAGCTCAAGGCCTATGCCGACGGCAGCGTGGCCTACGCGAATTGCGAGATGCAGTCGCTGCAGTAGCCCCGGCCCCCCGGCCAGGCGTGTTCACACATCGCGGTGTGAGTGTCGCTGCCCATAAGGGTTAGCGCGTCTCTCCTCCCCCTTGTGGGGAGGAGTTGGAGGTGCCGGATGGAGCGCGGCGGTGCCTTCTGCACCACCCCCACCCCTAACCCCTCCCCACAAGGGGGAGGGGAAAGCGCTCGCCTTTACAAAGGGTTGGCTCTTGAGGAGCGAAGTGTGAATCCGCCAGGGCCCCCGGCAGAGGCCTATTTCGCCGCCAGTTCCCGCAGCAGCGCCGCGTGGAACCGGTCCGGCGCCTCGACCTGCGGCGAGTGGCCCAGGCCCTCGAACATCACCAGCCGCCCCCCCTTGATCCGCGCCGCCGCCTCGGGCCCGAGGCGATCGTAGCGCCCGAGCGTCTCGGCCACCTCCGGCGCGGCGCGGTTGGCGCCCGGCGCCGTGCGGTCCTTGGTCCCGACCATCAGCACCGTCGGCACGCGCAACCGGTCGAGCTCGTGCACCACCGGCTGGGTGAACACCATGTCGGAGGTCTGGGCCTGGTTCCAGGCCACGCGCTCGGCCCCGGGACCGGCATAGAGCCCGGCCTGCATGTCGACCCAGCGGTCGTAGGCCGGCTTCCACTGGCCGTCATAGTAGAACTTGAGCTGATAGGCCTTGATGCCGGCGGCGCTCGTCTTGCGCTCGGCGGCGTAGGCCGCGTCGATGGTCTGGTAGGGCACGCCCTTGGCCTGCCAGTCCTCGAGCCCGAGGGGATCGACCATCACCAGCTGCTCGGTGGAATCAGGGAACATCAGGGCGTAGCGGGCCGCCAGCATCCCGCCCATCGAATGGCCGACGATGGTGGCCCGCCCGATGCCGAGCGCTGCGAGCAGGCCGTGGGTGTTGGTGGCGAGCTGGTTGAAGCTGAACTGGTAGCCGAGGGGTTTCGTGGATTTGCAGAAGCCGACTTGGTCGAGGGCCAGCACCCGATAGCCGTCCCGCGCGAGCACGGACGCGGTGTCGCCCCAGGTCGCGGCGCAGAAGTTCTTGCCGTGGAGCAGCACCACCGTGCGGCCGTTCGGCCGCTCCGGCGTCACCTCCATGTAGGCCATCGACAGGTCCTGCCCCTGCGACGCGAAGGCGTGGCGCCGGACCGGATAGGGATAGTCGAAGCCCTCGAGCTCGGGGCCGTAGGAGGGAGCGGCGGCGGCCGCCGTGGCGGAGAGGAGGGCGGCGGCGAGAAGGGGGAGGCGCATGCGGCGGGGTCTCCGGTGGTGACGAGGCTCTTACAACGCGCCACCGCCACGGGGTCATGCGCCCGGCCCGGGGCAGCGTCCCGGACCGGACGTCCTGCCTGCCCCGGCCGGGGTCAGGTCGATCTCACGGCTTCTCGGCCTCGAAGACGAAGTGGGCCGAGAACAGCACGCGCAGCAGGTTGACGTCCCGGATCGACAGCCCGGCCTTGGTGCCTGCCTCGACGATGCACTCGTAGACCAGCCCGCTTGGATTCAGCAGGCCGTCGAGGCTGCCGGCCTCGGACGACTGGAACTCGATCAGCAGCCTCCGCAGCAGGAACGACAGGGCATCGTGCTTGGGCCAGACCCGGAACAGGCGCAGACCGGCCCCGTCGACCGCGATCCGGAAGCCGTGCGGCGTGAAGGTGTAGGTCGTGAAGTCCTGCATGGCCTCCAACGACGCCGTCTGGCCGATGAAGCGGCCGCCGGGACGAAGGACGCGCGCGATCTCGCTGAACGAGCGCCCGATATCCTGGACGCAGTGCAGCGACAGCATCGAGAACACGACGTCGAAGCTCGCATCCGGGAAGGGCAGCGTGAGGCCGTCGTAGAACACGATGTCGGGCTGGGCCTCGACTGCGGCGGCGACACCGGTGGCGACGCCGCCCATGTAGTCGACGCCCTGCCAGCGGTAGCCGAAACCCTCGATGAACGCCCGGTGGTGGCTGCCGCCGCAGCCGAAATCCAGGAGGTCCGGCCGCTCCGGCGAGAACACGTCGCGCACGCGCTCCTCCGCCCAGGGCGCCGCGAGCGTGTCGGCGGGGACGCAATCGCCGAGGGCCCGGACGAGGGAGCCGTCGAGGATCGGCTGTCCGGCCGTGGCGAACAGGCTCCGCACGAGCGTGCGGACCTGATCGACGAGCGGCGCCGCTGCGTTGCTGGTGCTGCTGTCTGCTTGAGCCATTCGTCACCCTGCGGGCTGGAGGAAGTGTGCATCCGCTGCACCGACCGCCCCTGCCGTTGCGTGATGCGGCTCTCGGTCGTGCCCGGCCCGGCGATGCGCATAACCTGGCGGAATGGATCGGGCGAGGGCCGTCGGCGCGAGACGCGGACCGGTGACGTCGCGCGACCCGACCCGGCCGGACATGCGCTTGCGTTTCCGGCGACGTGCCGCCATATAGGCCTCGGGAGGTTGGCGAGGGACGTTTCACTCGCCAACCGGGTCAGGTCCGGAAGGAAGCAGCCCTAACGAGACCGAGCGGGTTTTCGTCCAGCCTCCCACCCTACCCTCCTTTCAGGAGCGCGTGCGCCCTCATCCCGGGGGCCGCCCTCACGACCCTGCGAGCGCATGGACGAGACCTCCGGCACGCCCTCGATCGACGAGCCGGGTCTCCCGGGGTTCAGCGCGGCCGAGAGCCGGCAGCCCGTCCGGCAGCCGGCCCCCGCCTACCGGGTCCTGGCCCGCAAGTACCGTCCCAAGGATTTCGACGACCTGATCGGCCAGGGCGCCATGGTGCGCACCCTGGCGAACGCCTTCGAGGCCGGTCGCATCCCGCAGGCCTGGATGCTCACAGGCGTGCGCGGGGTCGGCAAGACCACCACCGCCCGCATCCTCGCCCGCGGCCTCAACTACGCCCTGCCCGACGAGCCTGAGGCCGGGCCGACGATCCGGCTGCCCCGGCTCGGCCTGCACTGCGCCGCCATCATGGAATCCCGGCACATCGACGTGCTGGAGATGGACGCGGCTTCCCATACCGGCATCGACGACGTTCGCCAGATCATCGACGGCATCCGCTACTCGCCGGTCTCGGCGCGCTACAAGGTCTACATCGTCGACGAGGTCCACATGCTGTCCGAGAAGGCGTTCAACGCCTTCCTGAAGACGCTGGAGGAGCCGCCGCCGCACGCGAAGTTCGTCTTCGCCACCACCGAGATCCGCAAGGTTCCGGTCACCATCCTGTCCCGCTGCCAGCGCTTCGACCTGCGCCGGGTCGAGGCGGGCGCGCTGATCGCCTACCTGCAGAAGATCTGCGACGCGGAGGGCGTCGCCGCCGAGGCCGAGGCGCTGGCCGCCATCGCGCGGGCCGCCGAGGGCTCGGTGCGCGATTCGCTCTCCCTCCTCGACCAGGCGATCGCCCACGGCGCCGGCCACGTCACCGCCGAGACGGTGCGCGACATGCTGGGGCTGGCCGACCGCGCCCGGGTCGTCGACCTGTTCGAGGCGGCGATGCGCGGCGACGTGCCGGCCACTTTCGCGGAATTGCGGGCCCAGCACGAGTCCGGGGCCGACCCGGCGGTGGTGCTCTCGGACCTCGCCGAGTTCACCCACCTCGTCACCCGGCTCAAGCTCGCGCCGGACTCGGCCCGCTCCGACACCTCGCTCAGCGAGGTGGAGCGGGTGCGCGGCGGCGACTTCGCCGACCGGCTCTCGGTGCGGGCCCTGTCCCGCGCCTGGCAGATCCTGCTGAAGGCGATCCCCGAGGTGCAGTCCGCGACCCGGCCGCTCGCCGCGGCCGAGATGGCGCTGGTGCGCCTGATCTATGCCGCCGACCTGCCGACCCCGGACGAGGCCCTGCGCCAGATCCG
The DNA here is from genome assembly GCF_040593685.1 of Methylobacterium sp. EM32. Classification (NCBI taxonomy): domain Bacteria; kingdom Pseudomonadati; phylum Pseudomonadota; class Alphaproteobacteria; order Hyphomicrobiales; family Methylobacteriaceae; genus Methylobacterium; species Methylobacterium sp. EM32. The sequence goes on from NZ_JBEXZS010000030.1 coordinate 21,580, forward strand.
GGACGGCGGCGGCCTGACCCTTCCGGCTCGGGCGCCGGCCGTGGTGCAGCCCGCCTCGCAGACCGCACCGATCCAGGCGGGTGGCTTGCAGGCCGCGCCGGCGTTGCGCGAGATTCCGGCTGCCGCCCCCGTCGCGGCCCTGCGCAGCCAGGCGGCTGCGGCCGCGCCGGCCCTGGCCCGCAGCCTGCCGGAGGCCCCCCCGGCCGAGGCGCCGCCCCGTTCCGCGCCGCCTCCCGCGGCAGCGCCGCGCCCGACCCTGGTCCAGTCCGCCCCCGCGCCCAAGCCCGCCGCCAAGGCGGAATCCGGCCCGCGCCTACGCCGGTTCGAGGACGTGGTGGCGCTGGCCGACGAGCGCCGCGACATCGGCCTGAAGATGGCGCTGGAGCGCGACGCGCACCTCGTCCGCTTCGAGGACGGGCGGATCGAGTTCCGCCTCGCCGAGGGCGGGCGGGCGACGCTCGCCACCGACCTCGCCCGCGCCCTCGAGGCCTGGACCGGACGGCGCTGGGTGGTCGCCCTGTCGAAGGAGGCCGGCGAGGCGACGATCGATGCCCGCGCCAGGGCCGCGGTCGAGAGCCGCCACCAGGGCGCGGCGAGCCACCCGCTGGTGCAGGCGGTGCTGAAGAATTTTCCGGGTGCCCAGATCGTCGACGTGCGCGACAAGACGCCGGAGCCCCCTGCCCTCGACGGCGCGCCGCCGCCCGAGGCCGACGATCCGGATCTGTGACGGCCCCGCACCCGTAGCCGGCGGCGCGCCGCCACCCCACATCACTCCTCAATTCTCTCCCGCGCGAGGACGCCGCCATGGACATCATGGGAATGATGAAGCAGGCCCAGGCCATGCAGCAGAAGCTGGCCGACATCCAGTCCGAGCTCGACGGCGTCCAGGTCACGGGCGCCTCCGGAGGCGGCTCCGTCTCGGTGACGATGACCGCGAAGGGCGACGTGAAGGGCCTCACCCTGGATCCCGCCCTGCTGGTGCCGGACGAGAAGGAGATCCTGGAGGACCTGATCGTCGCGGCGCTCAACGACGCCAAGGCCAAGGCCGAGCGCGCGACGCAGGAGCGGATGCAGGAGCTGACCAAGGGCCTGCCCCTGCCTCCGGGCATGAAGCTGCCGTTCTAAGCAGACTTGCGTTGGCAGGCCAACGCTTCGTCCGCTTAGCGTCTTGTCGTGTCGCAGATTTTTGTCGCGAAACCGGCGGCCACTTTCGCGAAATCTGCTTAGAGTCCCTCTCCTCCCCCCGTGGGGAGGAGACACGATCACGAAAGTTGAGTCGTCCATGCCCCAGGCCGTCGCGGGCCCCGAGATCGAGCGGCTGATCCAGCTCCTGGCCCGCATGCCCGGCCTCGGGCCGCGCTCGGCCCGGCGGGCCGCCCTCCAGCTCATCAAGAAGCGCGAGACGCTGCTGGCGCCGCTCGCCGATGCCATGAAGGTGGCCGCCGACCGGATCGTGGTGTGCCACGAATGCGGCAACGTCGACACGCAGGATCCCTGCACGATCTGCCGCGACCAGAGCCGCGACCCCTCGATGCTGGTGGTGGTCGAGGACGTCTCGGATCTCTGGGCGCTGGAGCGCTCGGGTGCCGTGACGGCGCGCTACCACGTGCTCGGCGGCGTGCTCTCGGCCCTCGACGGGGTGAGGCCGGAGAACCTGAACCTGAGCCGGCTGGTCGAGCGGGTGAGCCAACCTGAGATGCGCGAGGTGATCCTCGCGCTCAACGCCACGGTCGACGGCCAGACTACCGCCCACTACGTCACCGAGCTGATGAGCCACCTGCCCGTCAAGGTGACGCGGCTCGCCCACGGCGTGCCGGTCGGCGGCGAGCTCGACTACCTCGACGAGGGCACCCTGTCGGCGGCGATCCGCCAGCGCACGGCGTTCTAGCGGCGCCGTGACATCGGGTTTGACCCGGACGACACGAAACCTTATCTCCCGAAACACTTGCGGGTGCCCGTCGGCGCCCGGTTCCCCGATTTTCCTGGCGCACCAATGAGCATCCGTCCCCTCGTCATCCTGCCGGACGCGCGCCTGCGCGAGATCTCGGCGCCGGTCGGCACGATCACCGGCGAGGTGCGGAAGCTCGCGGCCGACATGCTGGAGACGATGTACGACGCTCCCGGCGTCGGCCTCGCCGGCATCCAGATCGGCGAGCCGGTGCGCATCGTCACCATCGACACCTCGAAGGAGAAGGACGAGCGCCGTCCCCTCGTGCTGCTCGATCCCGAGATCGTCTGGTCGTCGGAGGAGACCCGGCCCTACGAGGAGGGCTGCCTGTCGATTCCCGAATACTACGCCGAGGTGATCCGGCCCGACCGGGTGCGGGTGCGCTTCCGCACCCTCGACGGCGAGACCGTGGAGCAGGAGGCCGACGGGCTGCTCGCCACCTGCCTCCAGCACGAGATCGACCACCTCAACGGCGTGCTGTTCATCGACCACCTGTCGAAGCTCAAGCGCGACCGGGTGATGAAGAAGTTCGCCAAGGCGGCCAAGCGCGAAGCCGCGTAACGACGATGTCCCTTCGAGTCGTGTTCATGGGCACCCCGGATTTCGCGGTGCCGACGCTGGCCGAGATCGTCGGCGGCGGCCACGAGGTCGTGGCGGTCTATACCCGTGCACCGGCCCCGGCCGGTCGCGGCATGGCCTTGCGGCCCTCACCGGTCCAGGCGCTGGCGGAGAAGTTCGGGCTCCCCGTCCTGACCCCGAAAACCCTGCGCACGGACGAGGCCGCCGAGATGTTCCGGAGCCACGAGGCCGACGTCGCCGTGGTGGTGGCCTACGGCATGATCCTGCCGCCCGCGATCCTTGACGCGCCGGCGCTTGGCTGCCTCAACCTGCACGCGTCCCTGCTGCCGCGCTGGCGCGGCGCCGCGCCGATCCAGCGCGCCGTGATGGCGGGGGACGAGGAGACCGGCGTCGCGGTGATGCGGATGGAGCCGGGCCTCGATACCGGCCCGGTCGGCATGGTCGAGCGGGTGGGCATCACCCCCGACATGAGTGCCGGCGAGCTGCACGACCGGCTGATGCCGCTCGGCGCCGACCTGATGGCGCGGGCTCTCGGCGCGCTCGAGCGCGGCAACCTGCAGTTCCGGGCGCAAAGCCAGGAGGGTGTAGAGTACGCTCACAAGATCACCAACGAGGAGGCGCGGCTCGACTGGTCGCAACCGGCGAAAGCCTTGCACGACCGGGTGCGCGGCCTGTCGCCGTTCCCGGGCGCTTACCTGACCGCCGATCTCGGCCGCGGGCCGGAGCGGGTGAAGGTGCTGCGGGCCCGTCTCGCGCAAGGGTCCCTCGCGCAAGGGTCCCTCGCTCAAGGTTCGGGCGAGCCCGGCACGCTGCTCGATACCGCCGGCACGGTCGCGGCCGGCGACGGGGCACTCCGCCTCGTTACCGTGCAGCCGGCTGGCAAGGGCGCGATGGCGTTCGAGGACTTCGCCCGCGGCCGGCAGCTCGCGCCGGGTGCGCGCCTCGCCTGATGCCCCGCTACAAGCTCGTCGTCGAGTATGACGGCACCGCCTTCGCCGGCTGGCAGCGGCAGGCCGCCGACCGCTCGGTGCAGCAGGCGCTGGAGGAGGCGATCGCCCGCTTCGTCGGCGGGCCGGTACGGGTCCACTGCGCCGGGCGCACCGATGCCGGCGTGCACGCCACGCACCAAGTCGTTCATCTCGACCTCGACAAGCCGTGGCGCACCGACACGGTGCGCGACGCCGCCAATGCCCATTTGCGGCCCGAGCCGGTGGCAGTGATCGCGGCCGCCGAGGTCGGGCCGGGTTTCGACGCCCGCCACTCGGCGATCAAGCGCCACTATCGCTACCGCATCCTCAACCGCCGCTCCCCGCCGGCCCTGACCCGCGGCTTCGTCTGGCACGTGCCCTGGCCGCTCGATGCCGGAACGATGCACCAGGCGGCGCAGCTGATGCTCGGCCGGCACGATTTCTCCGCCTTCCGGGCGGCGGAGTGCCAGGCCAACAGCCCGGTGCGCACCCTCGACCGGCTCGACGTGACGCGCGAGGGCGAGGAGATCGTGGTGGTCACCGCCGCGCGCTCGTTCCTGCACCACCAGGTCCGCGGCATGGTCGGAACCCTGATGCTCGCCGGTGGCGGAAGGCTGACGCCGCAGGGCGTGCGCGACGTACTCGATTCCCGCGACCGCACGCGGTGCGGGCCACTGGCTCCCTCCGGCGGGCTGACGCTGATCGGGGTGGATTATCCGGCGGAGTTAAGGTGACGTTGCGTCATTGACGCGCTTGGCCGGGTCCGGCGTTTCTGGCATCTTGAGCATCGCCGGAGCCGAGCCGCCGACCATGACCGCCGTAGCCTTCGACACCTATGCCATGGTCCGCCGGCTCAAGGCGTCCGGGTTCTCAGAGGATCAGGCCGAGGCGATCACGGGCGCGCTGAAGGATGGGCGCGAATCGGATCTGGCGTCGCTGGCAACCAAGGCCGACCTGCGGGAGAGCGAGGTCGCGCTGCGGACGGATCTGCGTGAGGCCGAGGATCGGCTCAAGGCGGATTTGCGGGAGTCCGAAGGTCGCCTGGACGTGAAAATCACGGACCTCTCTCATAGGATCACGGACCTGTCTCACCGCGTGGATCTGGGCTTGGCGGCGGGCCGAGCCGACATGCGGCTCCTGGAACAGCGGATGACTGTGAAGCTCGGGGCGCTGGTCGCCGCCGGCATCGGCATCATGATCGCGGCCTTCCGCTATCTGCCACCTGCCGGCCATTGAGCGCAGCCGTGACGCTCGGAAGTCCGCTCACATCAGCGCATGCGCCCCGCCGGCAAAGCCGACGATCAGCCCGAAACAGGCGAGCGTGACCAGCGCCGCCGCCGGCCCCGGCAGGCCGAGGATCGCCCGGGCGGCGCGGCCGTGCAGCCACAGCATCACCACCGCGAAGGCTGCAGCCTCGATCGCCGCGAGTCCGGGCGTCGCAAGTCCCAGCAGCAGCAGGCAGCCGGGCAGCGCCAGGGCGACGAGGCCCGCCGCCAGAAGCCAGTTGGTCACGACCACGAAGGGCACGTAGGCCCGGGTCCGGCCGAGGCGGCGCAGGAGCATGATCATCGCCAGGGGCACCGCCAGGAACGCCGCCGCCAGCCCGGCGAGCAGCGCCGCCGTCACGTGGTCGAGCTGGAACGGCGCCGTGCCGGCCCCCCGCTCCAGGAACAACGCCACCGTCACCGCCGGCGCTGTGAGCCAGACCGCCCCGAAGGAGCGCCAGAAGCCGCGCTCACTCACGTCGAAATGGGCGAGCGCCTCCGGCCGGCGGCCGATCAGGCCGGCGGTGCCGCGCAAGGAGCGGGTCACCTCGTCAGCGCTCACGAACATCGGCGGCCTCCGGAATCGAGGCCGCTAGATTCGACTTTCGTCTAATGCCGGTCAAGCCTGACGCGGCGTCGCGGGTCCGGCGGGAAAATACGCGTCCAGCACCCGCCCATAGATCGCCGCCAGCCGGTCGAGATCCGCCACCGCCACCCGCTCGTCGACCTGGTGCATCGTCTGCCCGACGAGGCCGAACTCGATCACCGGGCAGGCATCCTTGATGAAACGGGCATCCGAGGTGCCGCCGGTGGTCGAGAGGACGGGCCGGCGGCCGGTCTCGGCCTCGATCGCGTCGGCCACCTGCTCGACGAAGGCGTCGGGCGCGGTCAGGAAGGCGACGGAGTTGGTCGGACGCACGTCGAGGCTGTAGCGCACGGCGTTGCCGGCCGCTGCCTTCAGGCGCCGCTCCAGCTCGGCGGCCAGGGTCTCGGGCGTCCAGAGGTCGTTGAAGCGGATGTTGAAGGTCGCCCGCGCCTCGGCTGGGATCACGTTGGTCGACGGGTTGCCGACATCCATCGTGGTGAATTCGAGGTTCGAGGCGTCGAAATGCCCCGTGCCGGCATCGAGCGGGCTGGCGAGGAGTCCCTGCGCCAGGCGCAGGAGGCCTGGAATGGGGTTCTCGGCCCGGTGCGGATAGGCGACGTGGCCCTGGACGCCGTGCACGGTCAGGGTCGCGGTGAGCGAGCCGCGCCGGCCGATCTTGATCATCTCGCCCAAGCTGTCGGGATTGGTCGGCTCGCCGAGCAGGCAGTGGCTGAACCGCTCGCCTCTCGTTCTAGCCCAGTCGAGAAGCTTGACGGTACCGTTCACCGCCGGCCCCTCCTCGTCGCCGGTGATCAGGAACGCGATGGCGCCGCCGAAATCCGGCCCTCGCCGCGCGAGAAAGGCCAGCACCGCCGCCAGCATGCAGGCGATGCCGCCCTTCATGTCGACGGCGCCGCGGCCGAACAATTCCCCGCCCTCGACCGTCCCGGCGAAGGGGTCGTGGCGCCAGGCTGACGAGTCACCCGGCGGCACCACGTCGGTGTGGCCGGCCAGGAGCAGGCACGGCCCCTCGCCGATGCGGGCGTAGAGGTTCTCGATGTCCGGCGTGCCCGCTTCCGAGAAGACCGGGCGCTCGACGGTGAACCCGGCCTCGCTGAGGATCCCCGCGAGGTAGGCGAGCGCCCCGCCCTCGTGCGGCGTCACGGAGGGGCAGCGGATCAGCCCTTGAGCCAGGACCAACGGAGAATCGGCGAGGGGGGAATGTGCGTCGGTCACGGAGCAGCCGGTGGGTTCGAGGAGCTTCACGATCCCCGAGAGCCGTAGCGCCGAACGGCGCCGATGAGAACCGCCGCGACCGGTACCCCTCCCCGTCGAGGCTCTTCCTCCAAAACTCTTCCCCGCGGCCGGCGTCTCGCTTAACCAGGGCCGCATGACCGCGCTCAGCCCCGACGAGATCGAACGCTACGCCCGCCACATCGTGCTGCGGGAGGTCGGCGGCCCCGGCCAGGTCCGCCTCAAGGCGGCGCGGGTGCTGGTGATCGGCGCCGGCGGCCTCGGCGCGCCGCTGATCCAGTACCTGGCGGCGGCCGGGATCGGCACGATCGGCATCGTCGACGACGACACGGTCTCGCTCTCCAATCTCCAGCGCCAGGTGATCCACGGCACGCCCGATCTCGGCCGGCCGAAGGTCGAGAGCGCGGCGGACGCGATCGCCCGGCTCAACCCGAACGTCCGGGTCGAGACCCACGCCGCCCGACTGACGCCCGAGAATGCCGAGGCGCTGATCGCTCCTTACGACCTCGTCGCCGACGGCTCGGACAACTTTTCGACCCGCTACGCCGTCTCGGACGCGTGCTACCGCGCCCGCCGGCCGCTGGTGACCGCGGCGCTCGGCCAGTTCGACGGCTCGCTCACCACGATCAGGGCCCACGAGACCGGGCCTGACGGCCAGCCAAACCCGACCTATCGCTGCCTGTTCCCGAGCCCGCCGCCGGCCGGCTCGGTGCCGACCTGCGCCGAGGCCGGGGTGCTGGGCGCGCTCGCCGGGCTGATGGGCTCGCTGATGGCGTTGGAGGTCATTCGCGCCGTCGCCGGCTTCGGCGAACCCCTGGTCGGCCGCCTGCTGATGGTCGATGCCCGCTCCCTGCGCTTCGAGACGCTGTCCTATGCCTGGGACCCGGGCAATCCATTGAGCGGGACGGACTCTTGAGACCCGTCCCGCCGTCGAGCTGCGTCAGGCCGCCCGGATCTCGCCGAGGAAGCCGTCGACCTCCTGCTTGACGGTCAGGGACTGCGTCGCCAGGTCGGCGGCGGCAGCGAGCACCTGCGCGGCCGCGCCGCCGGTCTCGTCCGCGAGCGACCGCACGCGGGCGACGCTGGACGAAACGTCCCGGGTGCCACGCGCCGCCTCGTTCGCGTTGCGGGAGATCTCCGTCGTGGCGGCCGTCTGCTCCACCACCGTCGCGGCGATCGCGCTGCTGATCTCGTTCAGCTCCGCGATCGTGCCGCTGATCTGCCGGATGGCGGCGCCCGCCTGATCGGTGGCGGCCTGGATCGCCGTGATCTGCCCGCCGATCTCCTCGGTGGCGCGTGCGGTCTGGCCGGCCAGCTCCTTCACTTCCGCCGCGACCACCGCGAAGCCGCGTCCGGCCTCGCCCGCCCGTGCCGCCTCGATGGTGGCGTTGAGCGCGAGCAGGTTGGTCTGGCTGGCGATGGCCGAGATCGTGGTGACGGCCGCGCCGATCTGGGTCGCGGCGGTGCCGAGGCTCGCCATGGCGGCGTTGGTGGCCTCGGCTTCGTGCGCGGCGTGGCCGGTGACTTCTCGGGAATGCACCACCTGGCGCTCGATCTCCCGCAGCGAGGCTACCATCTCCTCGGCCGCCGCCGCGACGGTCTGGACGTTGGCCGAGGTCTCCTCGGCGGCGGCGCTGGAGGCGACCGCCTGGGTGTTGGTGCCGTCGGCGACCTGACTCATCGAGCGGGCGGTCGCGTCGAGCTCGGAAGCGGCCGAAGTGACGATCTCGAGCGAGCCCGCGACCCGTTGTTGGAAGGTGCTGATCAGCGCGTCGACCCGGTCGGCGCGACGCTGGCGGGCGGAGGCCTGCGCGGCCTGATCGACTTCCAGCGCGAGGCGCGCCACCGCGTTCTGCCGAAACACCTCCACGGCGCGGGCCATCTCGCCCAGTTCGTCGCTGGAATCCTGTGAGGGGACCGCGACGGCGGTCTCGCCCGCGGCGAGGCGGCTCATCGCCCGGGTCATGCCGGAGATCGGACCAGTGATGCTGCGCCCGATCAGGACCGCGGACGCCGCGCTGATCGCCAGGATCAGCGCCAGCAGCGCGACCTGCACCTGCTTCGTCGCGGCCATGGTGGCGCTGCTGCGCGTGGTGATGTCCTGGAGCACCCCATCGAGCTTGGCGCGCACCTGCGTGCCGGTGGCGGCGAGCGCCTCCGCCTTGGTCTTCAGGCTCTGCTCGTACAGGGCCTCGCTCTCGAGCATCGCAGAGGCCGCCGCCGTGATGTGCCGGTTGAGGCGATGCAGGGCCTCCTCGACGGTGGCGAGGTCCCGCCGCTGCGCCTGCGTCAGGTTCAGCGCCTTCAGCTTCCCGACCGACGCCTCGGCGGTGGTGAAGGTCGCGGCCGAGAGCGTGCGGGTCTTCGGATCGGTGGTCGCCAGGAAGCGCCAGTTCATGACGCGAAACAGCAGCAGGGTCCGCTCGATCTCCACCGCCTGGCCCAGGACCGCGTCGTCGCCGCCGGACCGGAGCTGCGCGACGAGCACCCCCGAGGCCTTGGTCAGGTCGTCGCCCGCGCTGTAGACGCCGGCCTTGTTCTCGCGGATCTGCGTGCCCAGAGCGACCAGCCTGGGGAGCTCCGCGGCGAGACGGTTCGACTGGTCGCGCAGACCGGCATAGAGCACGCGGCGCTCGTCCGACATGGCCCGTTCGGCGAGCCCGTCGGCGAGCTGCGTCATCTCGGTCAGGCTGGCCTGCATCCCGGCTGCCCCATCCGTGCTCGGCGTCATCCGGTACGTCAGGCTCTGCGCCAGGAAGCGGTCGGTCAGGCCGTTCAGCGTGTAGAGCTCGCGGGCCGCCCGCTCCAGCTGCGCCTTGATGTCGAACATCCCGTCGAGGCTGCCGGTCTGCCGATACGCGAAGCCGCCCATCGCGGCCGCGAGGATCGCCAGAAGCGTGAAGCCGCCATACAGGCGTGCACGCATTTGGATTCGCATCGGATCGTCACCCGCCAAAGAGAGATGGCGGTGACGCTGCGACAGATTTCGGAAAATTCCGTAAAATTTACCCGGCTTACGATGAATAGGACTTTATTCTTGATTTGACGATGCTGCGAGCCAAGCCGACGGTGAGCACCGCTCGCCGAAGAGCAGGCACGTCGCGTGACGTTGACCAAGCATGCCAGCAGTTGCACCTGCCGGCCTTCGCGGCGTCCTGCGTGAGCGTTCACCTCGCGCAGGACGGAGAGGCCGTGACCCCGTGCGCCGCGCCGGTCCGACGATGTGGCGTGGCGTCCTCGCCAGATCGGAGCGGCGGACGTGGGGGATCGTCGCCCCCTCCGGCTCGGTCCAGCCCCTTCGAGATCACCGCCCCGGCGGCAGCGGGGGCAGGGCGGCGAGGCCCTGCTCAACCTTGTCGAGGCAGCACTTCTTGAATTTCTTGCCGCTGCCGCACGGACACGGATCGTTGCGGCCGACATCGCGGTAGGGGTTGCGCTCGGGGATCGGGTAGCCGTCCTCGTCGAGGTCGGGCAGGTGAGCGTCGGCGCCCTCGCGGGTGTGCTCCAGCGCCCCGATCAGGTCGTCGAGGTAGCCCACCTTCATCGCGGTAAAGCGCTCGCGGCTCTTCGGCCGCAGGCGGGCCTCCTTCAGGGTCTCCTGCACCGATTCCCAGTCGATGAAGAGGCCGGTGTTGCGGCCATCCTTGCGCGCCGCCTTGAGGCGGGGAACGAGGTCGTCGAAACCGAGCAGCGCGACGGCATCTTCCCAGCCCTGCCACGCCTCCTCGTCGGAATCGCCCAGGCGCTCGTCGTCGAAGCGGACCAGGTAGGCCCGGACGGTCTCGCGGTCGATGTCGCCGTCGGCGGTCAAAAGCGCCAGGGCGTGGAACAGCTCCATCCGCACGAGGCCGTCGGGCGCCTCGCCGGCGATGGCAGCGAGCAGGCGGTCGGCATCGCCGTCGAAGGTGCTGGCGATCAGGCCCGCGAGGGTGATCGGGTAATCCTCCCCGAGCGCCGACGAGATCGCCTCGTCGTCGCGGCGCAGGAGACGCATCAAGGGCTCGTGGATCCGGCTCTCGCCGGTCGAGGCCAGGACGTGGATGCCCCAGAACAGCACGTTCGACTCGCGGTCGTTCAGCGGCTCGGTGCCCTCCTCGATGCCGGCATCGGCAGCGCGGAGGAGGAAGACCATGACCGGCAGGAGGAGCTCGTCCGGATCCGCCGCCGCCCGCCGCAGGGCGTCCTCCGGCAGATGGATCGCCGTCGACAATTCCTGGATCAGATCGTTCTCGGCCATGGCCCCCTCCGCGCCCATCTCCGCCGGCGGCGCCCATCGCGCCGCCGGCCCGTCTCGGGATCAGCCCCGCAGAGTCGCGCCGGTCTTGCGCGTCACCTCGGCGACGATCTTCTGGCTCACCGCCTCGATCTCCGCATCGGTGAGGGTGCGGTCTGTCGGCTGGAGCCGGACCGCCACGGCGACGGACTTCTGGTCCTCGCCGATGCCGGCCCCCTCGTAAACGTCGAACACCTCGATGCCGGTGACCAGGTTGCGCTCGGCTCCTTGCGCAGCCTTCAGGATGTCGCCGGCCGAGACGGTGCGGGCGACCACGAAGGCGAAGTCGCGGGTGAGCGGCTGGAAGTCGGGAAGTGCTGCCGCCGGCTTCATCTTGGTCGGCCGGTGCTTCGGCAGCGGCAAGGCGTCGAGGGTGATCTCGCAGACCACCACCGGGCCCTTGACGTCGAGGGCCTTGAGCACCCGCGGGTGCAGCTCGCCGAAGAACCCGACTGGGTTGCGCGGCCCGAACTGGAGCGTGCCGGAGCGTCCGGGATGCAGCCAGTCCGGCCCGCCGGCCACGACCTGCAGGCCGCCGGTCGGCACGCCGAGGCTGGTCAGCAGCGCCACCGCGTCGGCCTTGGCCTCGAAGACGTCGACCGGGCGCGCCGCGCCGTCCCAGTGCCGGCCGGCGCCGCCATGGCGGGCGGAGCCGCGGCGGAGCGCGGTCGCCTTGGTGGTCTGGCCCTCGGGCTGGTCGGAGGCGAAGCATTGCCCGACCTCGAACAGCGCGACGTCGCTGGTGCCGCGGTCGGCGTTGCGCTGCGCGGCGCGGGCGAGGCCCGGCACCAGGCTCGGGCGCATGTCCGAGAGGTCGGCGGCGATCGGGTTCGCCAGCGCCAGTTCCGGCTTGCCGCCGCCGAACAGGGTGGCGTCGTCATGCGCGATGAACGACCAAGTCACCGCCTCGACGAGGCCGCGCGCCGCGAATTCGCGCTTGGCCTGCCGGGTGCGCTTCTGCATCACGGTGAGCACCGGGCGGATGACGGTCGCCTCGATCCGCGGCAGGGGTTTGGGCTCGATCCGGTCGAGTCCGGCGATGCGCACGATCTCCTCGACGAGGTCGGCCTTGCCTTCGACGTCGGGGCGCCAGGACGGCGACAGCACCTTCACCCGGTCGCCCGAGCCGGCGACGTGGAAGCCGAGCGATTCCAGCGTCACCTTCATCTCCGGCCGCGGCAGGTCGAGGCCCGACAGCCGGCGCACCTCGGTCCACGGGAAGTCGATGATGCGGTCGGTGTCCGGCACCTCACCCGAGACGGTGGCCTGGCTCGGGGTGCCGCCGCAGAGGTCGAGCACCAGCTTCGTCGCGAGATCCAGGCCCGGCAGGGCGAAGGCCGGATCGACCCCGCGCTCGAACCGGTAGCGGGCATCCGTCACGATTCCGAGACGCCGTCCGGTGCGGGCGATGGTGAGCGGGTCCCACAGCGCCGATTCGATCAGCACGTCGGTCGTGCCCTCGTCGCAGCCCGAATGCTCGCCGCCCATGATGCCGGCGATCGACTCGACGCCATTCTCGTCGGCGATGACGATCGCGCCGTCGTCGAGCCGGTAGGTGCGGCCGTCGAGGGCGACGATCTCCTCGCCCTCGCGGGCGCGGCGCACCGTGAGGCCGCCCTTCACCTTGGCGGCGTCGAAGACGTGGAGCGGCCGGCCGCGGTCGAAGGTGACGTAGTTGGTGATGTCGACGAGCGCATTGATCGGCCGCAGGCCGATCGCCGTCAGACGCCGGCGCATCCACTCGGGCGACTGGCCGTTCCTGACGCCGCGCACCAGCCGCAAGCCGAAGAGCGGGCAGAGATGCGCGTCGTCGGGCGCGAAGTCGCGGGTGACGGCGACCGGGCAGGCTCCCTCCCCGCGGACAGGCGCCAGCTGCTCGCGCTTGAGGGTGCCGATGCCGGCCGCCGCGAGGTCGCGGGCGATGCCGTGGATGCCGGTGCAGTCGGGCCGGTTCGGCGTCAGGTTGATCTCGATCACCGGATCGTCGAGGCCGGCGAAGGTCGCGTAGGGCTGGCCGACCGGCGCGTCCTGGGCCAGGTCGAGGATGCCGTCATGGTCGTCCGACAGGCCGAGCTCGGACCCGGAGCACAGCATGCCGCGGCTCTCGACGCCGCGGATCACGCCGACGGACAGGGTGATGTTCTTGCCCGGCACATAGGTGCCGGGGGGGGCGAACACGGTCTTCATGCCGGCGCGCGCGTTCGGCGCGCCGCAGACCACCTGCACGGGCGCGCCCTCGCCGGTCTCGACGGTGCAGACCCGCAGCCGGTCGGCATTCGGGTGCTGCTCGGCGGTGAGCACCGCGGCGATGCGGTAGGCCGAGAGATCCGCGGCCTTGTCCTCGACGCGCTCGACCTCCAGCCCGATGCGGGTCAGCGTCTCGACGATCGTGTCGAGGGAGGCGTCGGTGTCGAGGTGGTCCTTGAGCCAGGAGAGGGTGAATTTCATGGGGCTAAACCTCTCGGCTCAGGCGAGCCGGGTCTTCGTGATGAGGAGGACGGCCAGGCGGCGGCACTGGTCGTCGTCGAGGGATTCGAGGTCGGCGACGGCCTGCTTCGCGCGGGCCACGACGTTGCGGGTCACGTCGCGATGGATGTTCAGGCTGGGCGGGCTGTAATCCGCCTGATGCCGGCGATCCTGAAGGTATGCGAAGGCTGCGCTGATCTCGACGACGATCGGGCCGAGTTCGGCCGCTTCCCGGCCGGCCAGGCGCCTTCGGATCTGGCCGTGGTCGAGAAGCCGGTAGACCGGCTCGGTCAGCGCTGGGTCTCGCCGCCAGAGGCCGAGCGCACGTGTGCTCACGAAGCAGAGGCCGTGAAACACGGCGTAATAGGCGCTGCTGACGGCACGGCGCATCGCCGCCTTCTGCAGGTTGCGGCGCCCACGCTGCTCGGCGAGCATGTCGGCGACGACGAGGAGATCGTAGACGAGGGGATTGCCGAGTCGCGCCATCACGCGTTCACTTCCGAATCCCGATCATCCAGTTCTCGATCGTCTTCGTCGTCATCCCCGAAGATCTCGTCATCCGGGTAATCGAAATCGAGATAGGGGAAGCGCTCTTCCCCCTTCTCGCGCAAGGCGAGCCAGAGAGCCGCGTTGGCGGCATTGGATTCCTTGCCCCCCGTCACACCCGAGCCCGGCTTCATGTGGGCGATGACGAACAGCGAGGGCTCGTCGGACTGGTTGTAGCCTGGGCGCACCTCGACCCGCTCGTAGCCGGAAGCGGCGAGATACCGGGTCAGGATCTCGTCGGCGATCGTCGTGATCTCGTCCACGGTCATGGTGCGCCTCTCGAGCATCTCTTAGGCCGTCAAGCCGCCGACCAGGCTCGGGATGTCGAGCGGCCGGAAGCCGTAATGCTCGAGCCAGCGTACGTCGGCCTCGAAGAACGGGCGCAGGTCCGGCATGCCGTATTTGAGCATCGCGATCCGGTCGATGCCCATGCCCCAGGCGAAGCCCTGGACGCTGTCCGGGTCGAGGCCGCAATTGCGCAGCACGTTCGGGTGGACCATGCCGCAGCCGAGGATCTCGAGCCAGTCGTCGCCCTCGCCGAAGCGGATCTCGCCGCCCTTGCGCGAGCACTGGATGTCGACCTCGGCCGAGGGCTCTGTAAAGGGGAAGAACGAAGGCCGGAAGCGCATCTTGACGCTGTCGACCTCGAAGAACGCCTTGCAGAATTCTTCGAGGATCCACTTCAGGTGCGCGATGTTCGCCTGTTTATCGATCACCAGGCCCTCGACCTGATGGAACATCGGGGTGTGGGTCTGGTCGGAATCGTGCCGGTAGGTGCGCCCCGGACAGATCACCCGGATCGGCGGCTGCACGGTGCGCATGGTGCGGACCTGCACCGGCGAGGTGTGGGTGCGCAGGAGCTTGCGCTTCCCATCGCGGTCGGGCCGCAGGAAGAAGGTGTCGTGCATCTCCCGGGCCGGATGGCCCTCGGGGAAGTTGAGCGCGGTGAAGTTCAGATCGTCGGTCTCGACGTCCGGCCCTTCGGCGATCGAGAAGCCCATATCGCCGAAGATCGCCGTGATCTCGTCCATCACCTGGGTGATCGGGTGGATGCGACCGCGCGTCTCCGGCCCCTCGCGCACCGGCAGGGTCACGTCGACCCGCTCAGCGGCGAGCCGCGCGGCGAGCGCCGCCTCGGCGAGGGTGTCGCGCCGCGACTGGATCGCGCCCTGGACCCGGTCGCGCAGGCCGTTGATCAGCGGGCCCTGCTCCTTGCGCGCCTCGGGGCTCATGCTCCCTAAGGTCTTCAGCAGCTCGGAGACGGCGCCCTTCTTGCCGAGGGCCGCGACGCGCACGCCCTCCAGCGCCGCCTCGTCGGCGGCGTCGGCGACCTTGGCGAGGAGATCGGTTTCGAGGCTGGTGAGATCGGTCATGGTCTGCTCAATCGGGGCTCGCGGATGCCCTGCAACGCGCCGCCCCGCCCCGTCAACCCGAGGCGCCGGAAACGACCCGCACAACGCAAAACGGCCCGCATGGGCGGGCCGTGATGGTGCAGTCTCGACAGGTCGGACCCGCCTGAGGGGGCGGGGCCGAGAGATCGGCCTTACGCCGCCTTGACGAGCTCGGCCGGCAGGGCGGACTTCGCCTTCTCGACCACGGCGACGAAGGCCGCCGGCTCGTGGATGGCGAGCTCCGACAGGGCCTTGCGGTCGACCTGCACGCCGGCCTTGGCCAGCCCGTCGATGAAGCGCGAATAGGTCAGGCCGTGCGGACGGACCGCAGCGTTGATGCGCTGGATCCACAGGGCGCGGAAGTTGCGCTTCTTGTTCTTACGATCGCGGTAGGCATATTGCATGCCCTTCTCGACCGCCTGCTTGGCGATCCGGATCGTGTTCTTGCGCCGGCCGTAATAGCCCTTGGCGGCCTTGAAAACCTTCTTGTGCTTGGCGTGGCTGGTCACGCCGCGCTTGACGCGGGCCATGGTGATCTCCTGAGGATTCTACGAAACAGATTTACGGACGAAGCGTCTTCTTGGCGCGAAGCCGGTTCTTACCGGGCGTTCGGCAGGAAGTACTTCTTCACGTTGGCGGCGTCGCCCTCGAACAGGGTGGTCGTGCCGCGCAGGTTGCGGATCTGTTTCGTGGTCCGCTTGATCATGCCGTGGCGCTTGCCGGCCTGGGCGTACATGACCTTGCCGGTCCCGGTGATCTTGAAGCGCTTCTTGGCGCCCGACTTGGTCTTCAGCTTGGGCATTTTGCTCTCCTGACGCGAACTCCACCAGGGATCCGCCACGGGCGGGCCCCGACGATCACGCGCGATCGACGATGTGGAGCGACACGAACCGCCACGGCAGCCCTCACGGCCGGGCGGTTCGGCGAGGCGCGCGCTATAGCAGGGAGCGGAGCGTCGCGCAATCGTCGCATCGTCGGGCGCCGCGCCCCTGTGTGAGACGGGAACGAACCGGCCCTCGCGGTGGCGTTGTGCAATGCACCGGAACCATAAGCGTGGGTGCGCGGTTTCGTTCATGTCCCGCTCAGGCCCCATCCTGCTTAAGTCCCGCCAACGTGAACCGCCCCCGTTTGGCGTCTCAGGAGAATCCGTCGTGCGCATTGCCCAGGTAGCCCCTCTCGCGGAAGCCGTTCCGCCGAAGTTCTACGGCGGCACCGAGCGTGTCGTGTCCTGGCTCACCGAGGAGCTGGTCCGGCAGGGCCACGACGTCACGCTGTTCGCGAGCGGCGACTCGGAGACGAGCGCCAAGCTGGTCGCCTGCTGCCCGGAGGGCCTGCGGCTCGCCGGCATCCGCGACCATGTCGCCAGCCACCTCGCCATGCTCTACCATCTGCGCCGGCGCGCGGACGAGTTCGACGTCATCCACTTCCACATCGACCTCCTGCAGTACCCGCTGTTCGAGGACCTGAACCACAAATGCGTCACCACCCTGCACGGGCGGCTCGACGTGCCGGACTTCATGCCGGTCTATCGCACCTTCACGGGCATGCCGCTCGTGTCGATCTCCGACCACCAGCGCGGGCCGATGCCCGAGAACGCCAACTGGCTGCAGACCATTCATCACGGCCTGCCGGCGGAGAATTGCCGCTTCTCGCCCAACCCGAAGGATGGCGGCTACCTCGCCTTCCTCGGCCGCATCTCGCCCGAGAAGCGTCCCGACCGCGCGATCGAGATCGCCAAGGCCTCCGGCGTGAAGCTGAAGATCGCGGCCAAGGTCGACAAGGCTGACCAGGAGTACTGGGACGAGGTCATCGAGCCGATGACCCACCATCCGCTGGTCGAGTATATCGGCGAGATCAATGAGGACCAGAAGCACGAATTCCTCGGCAATGCCCTGGCGCTCGCTTTCCCGATCGACTGGCCGGAGCCCTTCGGCCTGGTGATGATCGAGGCGATGTCGGCCGGAACCCCGGTCATCGCGTGGCGCAACGGCTCCGTGCCGGAGGTCATCAAGGATGGCGTGTCGGGCGTGGTCGTCGAGTCGATGGACGAGGCGATCGCCGCGGTCGAGACCTGCAAGGCGATGAGCCGCGAGGGCGTGCGCCGCTACTTCGAGACCCGCTTCACCGCGAGCGTCATGGCCCGCTCCTACGTCGCCGCCTACGAGTCGCTGCTCGCGGGTGACCTCGACGCGATCAAGATCCCGGGCCTGACCATCGGGGCGCCTGCCGCGCTTAATGGTGCGGCCAACGGTGCGACGGTGCGTCCGGTGCTCCGGGCGGTCTGATCCGCCGCATCATCTGATTTGCAACGAGGCCCGGTCCCCGCGAGGGGGCCGGGCCTTTCGTTTTGCGCAACGAACTTCGTTTCACTCGACATTCCTCACACCCTCCGCGTCATCCCGGGGCCGCGCAGCGGAACCCGGGATCCATATCCGCTGACGGTTGAGAATGAAGCGAAGTATGTCCCGCTCCATTTTGGAGCGTCGGCGGATATGGATCCCGGGTTCTCGACTTCGTCGAGCCCCAGGATGACCCTGAGGGTATGGGGTCTTCTGGAGCCAGCGACGACGCTCTGACCGGAACAGGGTGTACCTGCGCCCACCTTGATCGCTCCTGCCTGAAATCCGGGCCGACCCCGCGCCGGATCCCCCCTGGCGCCCGCCGTACGATGGCCCACATTCGCTCTAGCGTGGGGGCCAACCCGCGAATCGCCGCGGGTGCCGCCTCCCCGCCGCCGCCCGGACCACCGTCCGGAGCC
>NZ_JBEXZS010000031.1:0-20861 GCF_040593685.1 Methylobacterium sp. EM32
TGATCGCCGCGGTCAGCGAGGTCTTGCCATGGTCAACGTGACCGATGGTGCCGATGTTGCAGTGCGGCTTCGTCCGCGAAAACTTTTCCTTGGCCATCGCCAAAACTCCGTCGATCGAATGCGTGCGTTTAGTCTTGAAGTGGTGCCCGCCGTGGCGGGCACCGAAGCTGCGAGCGAGCCTGAGATCAGGCCCCACTCATCAGGCGTACTTGGCAACCACCTTCTCGGCCTCGCCGCGCGGGACCTCTTCGTAGTGGTCGAACTGCATCGTGAAGTTCGCGCGACCCTGGGTGAAGGAGCGCAGCTGGTTCACGTATCCGAACATGTTGGCGAGCGGCACCATCGCGTTGATGACGTTCGCGTTGCCGCGCATGTCCTGGCCCTGGATCTGGCCGCGCCGGGAGTTCAGGTCGCCGATCACCGAACCGGTATAGTCCTCCGGGGTCACGACCTCGACCTTCATCACCGGCTCGAGCAGCACCGAACCGCCCTTCTGCAGGGCCTCGCGGAGCGCCGCCCGCGAGGCGATCTCGAAGGCCAGCGCCGAGGAGTCGACCTCGTGGTAGGCGCCGTCGATCAGCTCCACCTTGATGTCGACCACCGGGAAGCCCGCCAGGATGCCGGCGGTCAGCACGCTGTTGAGGCCCTTCTCGACGCCCGGGATGTACTCCTTGGGCACCGAGCCGCCGACGATCTTCGACTCGAACGCGTAGCCGGCACCCGGCTCGTTCGGCTCGACCACGAACTTCACCCGCGCGAACTGACCGGTACCACCGGTCTGCTTCTTGTGGGTGTAGTCGATCTCGGTCCGTTTGGTCAGCTTCTCCCGGTACGCCACCTGCGGCTGGCCGATATTGGCCTCCACCTTGTAGGTGCGCTTCAGGATGTCGACCTTGATGTCGAGGTGGAGCTCGCCCATCCCCTTCAGGATGGTCTGGCCCGATTCCTGGTCCGTGGAGACCCGGAAGGACGGATCCTCGGCAGCAAGCTTCGAAAGCGCGATGCCGAGCTTCTCCTGGTCCGCCTTGGACTTGGGCTCGACGGCGATCTCGATGACCGGCTCCGGGAACTCCATCTTCTCGAGGATCACGGCCTTGACCGGATCGCACAGCGTGTCGCCGGTGCGGGTGTCCTTGAGACCCGCGAGCGCCACGATGTCTCCGGCGAAAGCTTCCTTGATGTCCTCGCGGTTGTTCGCGTGCATCAGGAGCATGCGGCCGACCCGCTCCTTCTTGTCGCGGGTCGAGTTGATGACGTTCGCGCCCGAGTCGATCTTGCCCGAATACACGCGGCAGAAGGTGATCGTGCCGACGTGGGGATCGTCCATGATCTTGAAGGCGAGCATGGAGAAGGGATCGGAGTCGAGCGGGCGGCGGACCACCTCTTCCTCGGTCTTGAAGTCGATGCCCTTGATCTCGCCGCGGTCGGCGGGAGACGGCAGGTAATCGACGACGCCGTCGAGCAGGGGCTGCACGCCCTTGTTCTTGAACGCCGAGCCGCACATCACCGGGTGGAAGGCGCGGCGCTGCACCGCGGTCCTCACCAGCTTGCGCATGGTGTCCTCATCCGGCTCGGTGCCGTCGAGGTAAGCGGCCATCGCGTCGTCGTCCATCTCGACGCAGGCCTCGACGAGCTTGGTGCGGTACTCCGCAGCCTGGTCGGCGAGGTCGGCCGGGATCTCCTCCTCGGAGTAGTTGGCGCCGAGCGCCTCACCCGACCACACGATCGCCTTCATCTTGATCAGGTCGATCACGCCCTTGAAGGAGCTCTCGGCGCCGATCGGCAGCTGCAGGCAGACCGGCTTACCGGCCACGCGGTCGATGATGTCGTCGACGCACTTGAAGAAGTCGGCGCCGATCTTGTCCATCTTGTTGACGAACACGATGCGCGGCACGTCGTACTTGTCGGCCTGGCGCCACACCGTCTCGGTCTGCGGCTCGACGCCCTGGTTGCCGTCGAGCACGCAGACGGCGCCGTCGAGCACGCGGAGCGAGCGCTCCACCTCGATGGTGAAGTCGACGTGGCCGGGGGTGTCGATGATGTTCAGGCGCTTGTCGCGCCAGAAGCAGGTGGTCGCAGCCGAGGTGATCGTGATGCCACGCTCCTGCTCCTGCTCCATCCAGTCCATGGTGGCGGCGCCCTCATGGACCTCGCCGATCTTGTGGGACTTGCCGGTGTAGTAGAGGATCCGCTCGGTCGTCGTGGTCTTGCCGGCATCGATGTGGGCCATGATGCCGAAGTTGCGGTAGTCCTCGATCGCATGCGTGCGGGGCATCGGGGGGCTCCTGAAGAAGGGGGCCGCCGCACCCGGAGGGCGGCGGCGAGGCAGCGTTTACCAGCGATAGTGCGAGAACGCGCGGTTGGCCTCGGCCATCCGGTGGGTGTCCTCGCGCTTCTTCACGGCGTTGCCGCGGTTGTTGGCGGCGTCGAGCAGCTCGGCCGAGAGACGCTCGACCATGGTGCGGTCGTTGCGCGAGCGGGCGGCTTGGATCAGCCAGCGGATCGCCAGCGCCTGGCGGCGCTCGGTGCGGACCTCGACCGGGACCTGGTAGGTCGCGCCGCCGACGCGGCGGGAGCGGACCTCGATCGCCGGGGCGACGTTGTCGAGGGCGGCGCGGAACACCTCGATCGGGTTCGCCTTGGCGCGGGCCTCGATGATGTCGAACGCGCCGTAGACGATGCTCTCGGCGACCGACTTCTTGCCCTCGTACATCACCGAGTTCATGAACTTGGTGAGGACGATGTCGCCGTACTTGGCGTCGGGGATGATCTCGCGCTTCTCGGCGCTGTGGCGGCGGGACATCGCTCGCTCCGTTTATGGTCTAAAAATCAACTGTTGTGCCCCACGCAGGCCGCCTGAGCCAAAGGCCGGCGACATCCTTGCGGGACAGGCGATAGAGGTACTGGTCCGCGTCGACTTACTTCGGACGCTTAGCGCCGTACTTCGATCGACGCTGCTTGCGGTTCTTGACGCCCTGGGTGTCGAGAACGCCGCGCAGGATGTGGTAGCGCACGCCCGGAAGATCCTTCACGCGGCCGCCGCGGATCATCACCACGGAGTGCTCCTGAAGGTTGTGACCCTCGCCCGGGATGTAGCCGATGACCTCGAAGCCGTTGGTCAGGCGCACCTTGGCGACCTTGCGGAGCGCCGAGTTCGGCTTCTTCGGGGTCGTGGTGTAGACGCGGGTGCAGACGCCGCGCTTCTGCGGGCAGGCATCGAGAGCCGGCACCTTGTTGCGGGCCTTCTGCGCCTTCCGCGGATTGGCGATCAGCTGGTTGATCGTCGGCATGCCATTCCTCTCGCAACGCATCGCCGTCCTGGCGACCGTCGTTTCGCAAAATCTCGTCTGAACGACCGTCGCTTCGGGTGAGAAGCGCAACGCAAATCGCGCCCCAGGCTGAAAACCAGCCTTTGGCGCGCCATGCGAGCAGAGGACCACCAGGGGACGAGCCCCAGCGATCATGCCGGTCTGACACGTGTCAGTCGCTTGAAGTTCGGTCGCGTTTAGGAGACTTGGATCGAGGCACGAAGGCACGTCGATCAGCTGTCGCCTACGGCCAGCCGTTCAGTAGGAGGGGCTATTACGGGCTCGTCCCGCCTCCGTCAAGCGGAAACTTTCCTTTAAAGCTTGGCTGCTTACGCGAAAAGGCCGGCGTCCCCGGAAGGGAACGCCGGCCTTTGTCATCGGGTCCGGTGGGCGCATGCGCCCGCCGTTCAGAACCAACGTCGCGGGCCCCCTGCCCTACTCGGCAGCTGGGAGGTGCTCGGCCACCGCCGCGCCGCTCTCGGCCGACTTCTGGGCCATGATCAGCCCGTCGCGCCGGCGCGCGATCGACTTGATGTCGGAGATCATCGCGCCGGTACCCGCCGGGATCAGCGAGCCGACGATGACGTTCTCCTTCAGGCCCTCGAGGTTATCGACCTTGCCGTTGACCGCCGCCTCGGTGAGGACGCGGGTGGTCTCCTGGAACGAGGCCGCCGAGATGAACGAGCGGGTCTGCAGCGAGGCCTTCGTGATGCCGAGCAGGACGGGAACGCCCTGGATCGGCTTCTTGCCCTCGGCGAGCAGCTTCTCGTTGAACTCCGCCAGCTCCATCCGGTCGATCTGATCGCCGGTCAGGATCTCGGAATCCCCGCCGTCGGTGATCTCCACCTTCTGCAGCATCTGCCGGACGATGACCTCGATGTGCTTGTCGTTGATCGACACGCCCTGCAGCCGGTAGACCTCCTGGATCTCGTTGACGAGGTAGGCGGCGAGCTCCTCGACGCCCTTGATCGCCAGGATGTCGTGCGGCGCCGGGTTGCCGTCGACGATGAAGTCGCCGAGCTCGACGACGTCGCCGTCCTGCAGGTGGATGTGCTTGCCCTTCGGGATCAGGTACTCCACCGGCTCGGAGCCGTCATGCGGGGTCAGGCTCAGGCGGCGCTTGTTCTTGTAGTCGCGCCCGAACGAGATCGTGCCGGACTTCTCGGCGATGATCGCTGCGTCCTTCGGCCGGCGCGCCTCGAACAGCTCGGCCACCCGCGGCAGACCGCCGGTGATGTCGCGGGTCTTGGCGCTCTCGGTCGAGACGCGGGCGAGGATGTCGCCGGCCTTGACCCGGGTGCCCGGATCGACGCCGATGATCGCCTCGACCGGCAGGAGCGAGCGCGCGTCCGAGCCGCGCGGCAGCTTCTGCACCCGGCCGTTCTGGTCGTGAACCGCGATCGCCGGACGCAGGTCCGCCGTCCGCGCCGAGCCGCGCCAGTCGATGACGACGCGCTTGGCGATGCCCGTCGACTCGTCGGTCGTCTCGGTGATCGACTGACCGTCGATCAGGTCCTCGTAGGCCACGATGCCGTCGATCTCGGTCAGGATCGGCCTCGTGTAGGGGTCCCACTCGGCGATGCGCTGGCCGCGCTTGATCGCGTCGCCCTCGTCGACGCGGACGCGGGCGCCGTATTGCAGGCGGTGCACCGCCCGCTCGGTGCCGTCCGGCCCGACGATCACCACCGCCACGTTGCGACCGATGGCGATCAGGTCGCCGTCCGAGTTGCGGGCGAGACCGCGGTTGCGGATCCTCACCGTGCCCTCGAAGCTCGACTCGATGAAGGACGAGTCGGCGATCTGGGCCGCGCCGCCGATGTGGAAGGTGCGCATCGTGAGCTGGGTGCCCGGCTCGCCGATCGACTGCGCCGCGATGACGCCGACAGCCTCCCCCATGTTGACGGGCGTGCCGCGGGCGAGGTCGCGCCCGTAGCAGGTGGCGCAGACGCCGTTCCGGGTCGCGCAGACCAGGACCGAGCGGATCTTCACCTCCTGGATGCCGGCCTTGGTGATCGGCTCGAGGTGCTTCTCCTCGATCGTCTCACCCTTGGCGACGATGATCGTGCCGTCATTGGCGACCAGGTCCTCGGCCGTGGCGCGGCCGAGGATGCGGGTCGCCAGCGAGGCCACGACCTGGCCGGCATCGATGATCGCGCGCATCCGGATGCCGCTCTCGGTACCGCAATCCACTTCGCGGATCACCGCGTCCTGGGCCACGTCGACGAGGCGGCGGGTCAGGTAACCGGAGTTGGCGGTCTTGAGCGCGGTGTCGGCGAGGCCCTTGCGGGCGCCGTGCGTCGAGTTGAAGTACTCGAGCACGTCCAGGCCTTCCTTGAAGTTCGAGATGATCGGGGTCTCGATGATCTCGCCCGAGGGCTTGGCCATCAGACCGCGCATCGCCGCGAGCTGCTTCATCTGGGCCGGCGAGCCACGGGCACCGGAGTGGCTCATCATGTAGATCGAGTTGACCTGCTTGTCGGCGCCGTGCTCGTCCTTCTGCACGGACGAGATGCGGTTCATCATCTCGCCGGCGAGACGGTCGGAGCACTTGGCCCAGGCGTCCACGACCTTGTTGTACTTCTCGCCCTGGGTGATCAGGCCGTCCTGGTACTGCTGCTCGTAATCCTTCACGAGCGAACGGGTCTCGTCGACGATCGACCACTTGTTGTCCGGCACCACCATGTCGTCCTTGCCGAACGAGATGCCGGCGCGGAAGGCGTGGATGAAGCCGAGACCCATGATCCGGTCGCAGAAGATCACCGACTCCTTCTGACCGCAATGGCGGTAGACGGTGTCGATCATCGCCGAGATCTCCTTCTTCGTCATCAGCTTGTTGACGACGTCGAAGGGGACGCGCTTGTGGCGCGGCAGCACGCTCGACAGGATCACGCGGCCCGGCGTGGTGTCGTAGATCCGGGAGACCTCGTTTCCGTCCGAGTCGAGGCCCTTCCAGCGCCACTTGATCTTGGTGTGCAGCGTGACGGTGCGGGCCGCGAGCGCGTGCTCGAGCTCGCCGAAATTGCCGAACACGCCCTTCATCGGGTTCTTCGGATCGTTCGGCTTGTGCTCACCCGGTGAGCCGTCGGCGACGATCGACAGGTAGTACAGGCCAAGCACGATGTCCTGCGACGGCACGATGATCGGCGCGCCGTTCGCCGGGTGCAGGATGTTGTTCGTCGACATCATCAGGACGCGCGCTTCCAGCTGCGCCTCGAGCGACAGCGGGACGTGCACGGCCATCTGGTCGCCGTCGAAGTCGGCGTTGAACGCAGCGCAGACCAGCGGGTGCAGCTGGATCGCCTTGCCCTCGATCAGCTTCGGCTCGAAGGCCTGGATGCCGAGGCGGTGCAGCGTCGGCGCCCGGTTCAGCATCACCGGGTGCTCGCGGATCACCTCGTCCAGGATGTCCCAGACCTCCGGCTTCTCCTTCTCGACGAGCTTCTTCGCCTGCTTCACCGTGGCCGAGAAGCCCTTGGCGTCGAGGCGCGCGTAGATGAACGGCTTGAACAGCTCGAGCGCCATCTTCTTCGGCAGCCCGCACTGGTGCAGCTTCAGCTCCGGGCCGACCACGATGACCGAGCGGCCGGAATAGTCGACGCGCTTGCCGAGCAGGTTCTGGCGGAACCGGCCCTGCTTGCCCTTCAGCATGTCGGCGAGCGACTTCAGCGGGCGCTTGTTGGCGCCCGTGATGACGCGGCCGCGCCGCCCGTTGTCGAACAGCGCGTCGACCGCCTCCTGCAGCATCCGCTTCTCGTTGCGGATGATGATGTCCGGCGCGCGCAGCTCGATCAGCCGCTTGAGGCGGTTGTTGCGGTTGATGACGCGGCGATAGAGGTCGTTGAGGTCGGAGGTCGCGAAGCGGCCGCCGTCGAGCGGGACCAGCGGGCGCAGGTCCGGCGGGATCACCGGCACGACGGTCAGGATCATCCACTCGGGCCGGTTGCCCGACATCTGGAACGCCTCGATGATCTTGAGGCGCTTGAGCAGCTTCTTGGGCTTCAGCTCGGAGGTGGTGGTGGCGATCTCCTCGCGCAGGTCGGCCGCGATCTTGTCGAGGTCGAGCTCCTGCAGGATGCGCCGGATCGCCTCCGCGCCGATCATGGCGGTGAACGAATCCTCGCCGTACTCCTCCTGCGCGCGCAGGTACTCTTCCTCGCTGAGGAGCTGACGCTCCTTCAGGGGGGTGAGGCCCGGCTCGATGGTGACGTAGGACTCGAAGTACAGGATGCGCTCGAGATCCTTGAGCGCCATGTCGAGAAGCAGGCCGATGCGGCTCGGCAGTGACTTCAGGAACCAGATATGGGCGACGGGCGCCGCGAGCTCGATATGGCCCATGCGGTCGCGACGGACGCGCGCGAGGGTGACCTCGACGCCGCACTTCTCACAGATCACGCCCTTGTACTTCATCCGCTTGTACTTACCGCACAAGCACTCGTAATCCTTGATCGGCCCGAAGATCCGGGCGCAGAACAAGCCGTCACGCTCCGGCTTGAACGTCCGATAGTTGATGGTCTCGGGCTTCTTGATCTCGCCGTAGGACCAGGACAGGATCTTCTCAGGCGACGAGATCGAGATCTTGATCTGGTCGAAGCTCTGAGGCTGAGCCTGCTGGTTGAAAAGATTCATGACCTCTTGGTTCATGATCTGCTCCTTGGCTGACGGGGCGCCGCGAAGGGCCGGGCCGGGACCGCCGTCTGATGAAACGGGTTTCGGCGGCCGGGGCCCTCGCGATGAGGGCCCCGCCGCCGTCGTCAGGATGGGATCGGGACGAGCTTACTCGGCCGCCTCCGGGGGCGCCTCGAGCTGGTCGTTCGCCGCGCGCTTGGAGGACAGCAGCTCGACGTTGAGGCCGAGCGACCGCATCTCCTTCACCAGTACGTTGAAGCTCTCCGGGATGCCCGCCTCGAAGGTGTCGTCGCCGCGCACGATGGCCTCGTAGACCTTGGTGCGGCCAGCGACGTCGTCGGACTTCACCGTCAGCATCTCCTGCAGCGTGTAGGCGGCGCCGTAGGCCTCGAGGGCCCACACCTCCATCTCGCCGAAGCGCTGACCGCCGAACTGCGCCTTGCCGCCGAGCGGCTGCTGGGTGACGAGCGAGTACGGACCGATCGAGCGCGCGTGGATCTTGTCGTCCACCAGGTGGTGCAGCTTCAGCATGTAGATGTAGCCGACCGTGACCTTGCGGTCGAAGGGCTCGCCGGTGCGCCCGTCATAGAGCGTCGACTGGCCCGACCGGTCGAGACCCGCCATCTCCAGCATCGTCTCGATGTCGGCTTCCTTGGCGCCGTTGAACACCGGGGTGGCCATCGGGACGCCGCGGCGCAGGTTGTTGCCGACCTCGGCGAGATCCTGGTCGGTCAGGCCGGCCAGCTCGGTCTCGCTGTAGATCGCCTTCATGCGCTCGCGCAGGGGCTCGATGTCGTGGGTGCGAAGATACGCGTCCACGGCCTGCGAGACCTGACGGCCCAAGCCCGCGGCGGCCCAGCCCAGATGCGTCTCGAGGATCTGGCCGACATTCATCCGGCTCGGCACGCCGAGGGGGTTGAGCACGATGTCGGCGTGAGTGCCGTCCTCCAGGAACGGCATGTCCTCGATCGGCACGATGCGCGAGACCACGCCCTTGTTGCCGTGCCGGCCCGCCATCTTGTCGCCGGGCTGGATCTTGCGCTTCACCGCCACGAAGACCTTGACCATCTTCATGACGCCCGGGGGCAATTCATCGCCGCGCTGCAGCTTCTCGACCTTGTCGAGGAAGCGCTGCTCGAGGCGCTTCTTCGACTCATCGTACTGCTTCTGCATCGCCTCCATCTCGGTCATGAGACGGTCTTCGACGACGGCGAACTGCCACCATTGCGAGCGGGGGTAATCCGCCAGGAGCTCACGGGTGAGCGTGGTCTCCTTCTTGAAGCCCTTCGGGCCGGCGACCGGCGACTGGCCGACCAAGAGGTCGCCCAGACGCGCGTAGGTGTTGCGGTCGAGGATCGCCTGCTCGTCGTCGCGGTCCTTGGCGAGACGCTCGATCTCCTCGCGCTCGATCGCCTGGGCGCGCTCGTCCTTGTCGACGCCGTGGCGGTTGAACACCCGGACCTCGACGATCGTGCCGGTGACGCCCGGCGGCACCCGCAACGAGGTGTCGCGCACGTCCGAGGCCTTCTCGCCGAAGATGGCGCGGAGCAGCTTCTCCTCCGGCGTCATCGGGCTCTCGCCCTTCGGGGTGATCTTGCCGACCAGGATGTCGCCCGCGTGGACCTCGGCGCCGATATAGACGATGCCGGCCTCGTCGAGATTCTTGAGCGCCTCCTCCGAGACGTTCGGGATGTCGCGGGTGATCTCCTCCGGCCCGAGCTTGGTGTCGCGGGCCATCACCTCGAATTCCTCGATGTGAATCGAGGTGAACACATCATCCTTCACGATCCGCTCGGAGAGCAGGATCGAGTCCTCGAAGTTGTAGCCGTTCCACGGCATGAACGCGACGAGCACGTTGCGGCCGAGCGCCAGCTCGCCGAACTCGGTCGAGGGACCGTCAGCGATGATGTCACCCTTCTTCACCACGTCGCCGACGCGCACGAGCGGCTTCTGGGTGATGCAGGTCGACTGGTTCGAGCGCTGGAACTTCTGCAGCCGGTAGATGTCGACGCCGGGCTTCGAGGCGTCGGCCTCGTCGGTGGCGCGGATGACGATACGGGTCGCGTCGACCTGGTCGATGATGCCCGCGCGCCGGGCACCGATGGCGGCGCCCGAATCCCGCGCGACCACCGCCTCCATGCCGGTGCCGACGAAGGGCGCGTCGGCGCGAACCAGCGGCACCGCCTGGCGCTGCATGTTCGAGCCCATCAGCGCGCGGTTGGCGTCGTCGTTCTCGAGGAACGGGATCAGCGCCGCGGCGACCGACACGAGCTGCTTCGGCGACACGTCCATCAGGTCGACCCGCTCGGGGCCGACGACGATCACCTCGCCCGCCCGCCGGCAGACCACCAGGTCCTCCGTGAGCTTGCGGTTCTCGTCCATCTGCGCGTTGGCCTGGGCGACGTGGTACTTCGCCTCCTCCATCGCCGACAGGTAGGCGACCTCGTCCGTGACCACGCCGTCGCGTACGCGGCGGAACGGGGTCTCGATGAAGCCGTACTTGTTGACCCGCGCGAAGGTGGCGAGCGAGTTGATCAGGCCGATATTCGGGCCTTCCGGCGTCTCGATCGGGCAAATGCGGCCGTAATGCGTCGGGTGCACGTCGCGCACCTCGAAGCCGGCGCGCTCGCGGGTCAGACCGCCCGGGCCGAGGGCCGAGAGGCGGCGCTTGTGCGTCACCTCGGAGAGCGGGTTGGTCTGGTCCATGAACTGCGACAGCTGCGACGAGCCGAAGAACTCGCGCACCGCGGCCGCCGCGGGCTTCGCGTTGATCAGGTCCTGCGGCATCACGGTGTCGATGTCGACCGACGACATCCGCTCCTTGATGGCGCGCTCCATGCGCAGGAGGCCCAGCCGGTACTGGTTCTCCATCAGCTCGCCGACCGAGCGCACCCGGCGGTTGCCGAGGTGGTCGATGTCGTCGATCTCGCCCTTGCCGTCGCGCAGGTCGACCAGCGCCTTGACGACCGCCAGCATGTCCTCGCGGCGCAGCGTCCGCACTGTGTCGGCCGCGTCGAGGTCGAGGCGCATGTTCATCTTCACGCGGCCGACGGCCGAGAGGTCGTAGCGCTCCGCGTCGAAGAACAGCGAGTGGAACATCGCCTCGGCGGTGTCGAGGGTCGGCGGCTCGCCCGGACGCATTACCCGGTAGATGTCGAACAGCGCGCCCTCGCGGGCCGAGTTCTTGTCGACCGCAAGCGTGTTGCGGATGTAGGGACCGATATTGACGTGGTCGATGTCGAGGACCGGGATCTCCTCGATACCGACATCGGTCAGGCCCTTGAGGACCTTCTCGCTGATCTCGTCGCCGGCCTCGGCATAGATCTCGCCGGTCTTGTAGTTGACCATGTCCTCGGCGATGTACTGGCCGATCAGGTCCTCGTCGGTGGCGCGCAGGGCCTTCACGCCCTTCTCGGCGATCTGCCGGGCGGCACGCGCGGTCAGCTTCTTGCCGGCCTCGAGCACCACCTCGCCCGAATCGGCGTCGATCAGGTCGGTCGAGGCCTTGAAGCCCTTCAGCCGCTCGGCGTCGTAGGGCACGCGCCAATCGTGCCCGTCGCGGCTATACGCGACGCGGTTGTAGAAGGTCGACAGGATCTCCTCGCCGTCCAGGCCGAGCGCGAAGAGCAGCGAGGTGACGGGGATCTTGCGCTTGCGGTCGATGCGCGCGTGCACGATGTCCTTGGCGTCGAACTCGACGTCGAGCCAGGAGCCGCGATACGGGATGATGCGCGCCGCGAACAGGAGCTTGCCCGAGGAGTGGGTCTTGCCCTTGTCGTGGTCGAAGAACACGCCCGGCGAGCGGTGCATCTGGGAGACGATGACGCGCTCGGTGCCGTTGACGATGAAGGTGCCGTTCTCCGTCATCAGGGGCATGTCGCCCATGTAGACGTCCTGCTCCTTGATGTCCTTGACCGACTTGGCGCCGGTATCGGGATCGACGTCGAACACGATCAGCCGCAGGGTCACCTTCAGCGGGGCCGCAAAGGTGATGCCGCGCTGGCGGCACTCGTCGACGTCGTATTTCGGCTGCTCGAAGGTGTACTTGACGAACTCGAGAAGCGCGGTCGAGGAGAAGTCGGAGATCGGGAAGACGGACTTGAAGACCGATTGCAGCCCCTCGTCGGCGCGGCCGCCTTCGGGCTCGTCCACCATCAGGAACTGGTCGTAGGACGCCTTCTGGACCTCGATGAGGTTCGGCATCTCGGCGACTTCCCGAATCTTGCCGAAGAACTTGCGAATGCGCTTGCGACCGACCAGCGTGTTGGCCATGGGTTGACCTCGCTCCTCATCCACCGCTTATACGGCCCCGGTGGGACGCCGGCCGAATCGCGCCGGCATCAGACCTGCCTGGAACCGCGCGGACCGCCCGTGCACCGGCCGCCCGCAACCCTTGAAAACCTATATGGTGATCCGTACCCCGGATCCCGAGGGGGTGCGCCAAGTGTCCCTCATGAAACTCCCGATCACCATCGTCGCTCGCGTGTGGCCACGTCGGCGCAGCGGGAGTTTCATGAGAAGCACGTGAAGCGACCATAGCCCGCGAGCGCGAGGCCCGCGGGCTGGTGGCCCCGGACCGCGGCCGAAGCCTGCGTCCGGAGCACGAGGCGGGCCGGACGGCCCGCCATCGCCTTACTTGAGCTCGACCTTGGCGCCGGCCTTCTCGAGCTGGGCCTTGAGCTTGGCGGCGTCGTCCTTGGACACGCCCTCCTTGATCGGCTTCGGAGCGCCCTCGACCAGGTCCTTGGCCTCCTTGAGGCCGAGGCCGGTGATCGCGCGGACCTCCTTGATGACCTCGATCTTCTTGTCGCCGGCCGAAGCCAGGACAACGGTGAACTCGGTCTGCTCCTCGGCGGCCGGGGCAGCGGCACCACCGGCCGGGCCGGCGGCGACGGCGACGGCGGCAGCGGCCGAGACGCCCCACTTCTCCTCGAGCATCTTCGCGAGCTCGGCAGCCTCGAGAACGGTCAGCGAGGACAGGTCGTCGACGAGCTTGGCAAGATCAGCCATTTTTCACTTCCTGATGTTGTCGGTTTGAACGGTTTGGTCTCGAACAGCCGGTCAGGCCGCTTCGTCGGTCTGGGCGTCGCCGGTCTTGGCATAAGCCCCGAACACGCGCGCGAGCTTGGCAGCCGGCGCGTTGACGACCTGAGCGATCTTGGTCGCGGGAGCCTGAACCAGGCCCACGATCTTGGCGCGCAGTTCGTCGAGGGACGGCAGCGAGGCCAGGGCCTTCACGCCGTCCGGGTTCAGGGCGGTCGTCCCCATGGCTCCGCCGAGGATGACCAGCTTCTCGTTGGCCTTGGCGAAGTCCACCGCCACCTTGGCGGCCGCGACCGGATCGCTCGAATAGGCGAGCAGGGTCGGGCCCTTCAGGAGGGGCTGAATGGAGGCGACGTCCGTGCCTTCGAGAGCGATGTTGGCGAGGCGGTTCTTCGCGACCTTCACGGTGGCGCCGGCCTGCTTCATCTGCGAGCGCAGCTTCTGCATGTCGGCGACCGTGAGGCCCTTGTAGTGGGCCACGACGACGACGGAGGTGTTCGTGAACACCCCGTTGAGCGTCGCGACGAGATCAGCTTTTGCTGCTCTGTCCACCTTGGCTCTCTCCGGTTGGCGGAACCCGGATGGGCCCCGCCGGTTGCAGTTGCCGCCCAGGATGAGCCGGGGCCTTACGAGAAGACCGCGACGTCCTGAACGACGCTTCACGGCCCTGCCCCCGATGCCAAGGACCTGACGGCCCCTCGCCTCGGGCGAGATGGTTCAAACCGACGCCCCGCCGGCCTGGTGAGCCATGGGGGCGGTGAAACTCGGTCTTCCCCGTCTGTGCAGGCTTTGCGGTTTAAGCCGGCGGATGCCGGCGCCTGCAGTCTCGGACAGGACATGGCCGGACGGGGCGCGAGGGGTTGCCCCCTGAACCCTTCCGGCCACTTTGGTCACCCGGTCGCCCAGGGACCTCTCTCCAGGATCGGCCGGGCGGCCGAATCCTTTCGATCTCGGAAACGTGGAGCCGGGTCTATAGCGGCGTGCAAGCGGCCTGCCAAGTGCTTGGATGGAGGAAATTCGGTCGCAGGGGCCGATTTCCCGTCAGAGCCTCCGGCTCACGCCACGTGCTGGGCTCTTCGGCTCACGCCGCTTGCCGGGCTCCTCTGGCTCACGCCGCTTGCCGGGCCCCTCCCCTCGCGGCGGCCTCCGCCTTCGCCTTGTCCTGCGCGGCGTAGAACGAGGCGTTGTGCTCGCCCCGGAGAGCCTCGCGTGTGAAGCGGATCAGGTGGTGGGCGACGAAGCCCATGTTGAATACCGCCTCGATCTGCCCGCGCTTGAGGGCGTAGGCCGCGGCGCGCCAGAACGGCTTGCGGTAGTCGGAGAACAGCCCGACCCGGGTGACGATGTTGAAGCCGAGGATCAGCCCGCGGCGCAGGTTGGTCAGGGTCAGCTTGCCCGCGGTCGGCGTGGTGATCCGGTGCGGGTAGGTCACGTCGCACTGGCGCTTGAAGCGCTCGAACAGCTGCTCGGGCGAGTAGGCGTGGGCGATGGCCCGGCGCCAGGACTTCACCACGTCGTCGTGCGGGCGCTTGAACAGCACGTTCGATTCGAGGCTGGCATCGTGGACGAGCCGGCCCTCCCGCTCCAGCCGGTCCCAGAGCGGGGTCTTGGGCAGGGCCTGGAGCAGGTTGATGGTGAGGACCGGAATCGCCGACCGGTCGATGAAGTCGATCAGGTTCTGCTCGGACTTGTCGGTGTCGCTGTCGAGCCCGAGGATGATGCCGGAGGTCACCTCCAGCCCGTAGGAGTTCAGGGTCTCGATCGCCTCGTACATCGGCACGGCGGCGTTGTGGGTCTTGTCGATGCCCTTGAGCGCCTCGGCCTCCGGGGTCTCGATGCCGACGAACACCGTCATGAAATTGGCCTGGCGCATCAGCTCGAGGATCTCGGGCTGCTTGGCCATGTTCAGCGTCGCCTCGCAGGCGAACTGGAGCGGATAGTTCTTCCGCTTCTGCCACTCCACGAGGTGGGGCAGCATCTCCCGCGTCGCCTTGCGGTTGCCGATGAAGTTGTCGTCGACGAAGTAGACCACCGCCGGGTGGGATGCTTGCGCCACGATGGCGTCGAGCTCGGCGCAGAGCTGCTCGGGGGTCTTCAGGCGCGGCTGGCGGCCGTAGAGCTGCGGGATGTCGCAGAACTCGCAGCGATACGGGCAGCCGGAGGAGAATTGCAGCGAGCCGATCAGGTAGCGCTTGAGCGGCACGCGCTCGTAAGCCGGGGCCGGGAAGTCGGACAGGGCGAGGCGATCCGTGGTCTCGAACCGCTCAGGCTCGGCGGGTACGGCCACCGTCTCGTCGAGGCGCCGGATCAGCGCGTCGGTGGCGTCGCCGATCTCGCCGATGTGGAGGTAGTCGAAGTCGGGGTACTTCTCCGGCGCGCCGGAGACCGAGGGACCGCCGAGCACCGCGACCTTGCCGGCGGCATGCGCCCGGCGGCCGATCTCGTGGATCTGGCCTTCCTGGATGTGCATGCCCGACACGAACACCGCGTCGGCCCAGGCGAAGTCCTCGGGGCTGGCCCGAGCGATGTTCTCGTCGATGAATCGGACCTCCCATGCCTCCGGCATGTAGGCGGCGATCACCAGGAGCCCTTGCGGCGGCATGAAGGCCTTCACGCCGCCCATCAGCGGATAGGCGTGCGAGAAGGTGCCGAAGGACGGCGTGTAGGCGGGGAAGACGCAGAGGATGCGTCGCGAGGAGGAGACCGGGACGGTGCTGCGCATGGTGCCCTATCTAGCACAGCGTCGCCGGAAGGCTGCCCCGCCGCGTCGGGTTTTCGCCGCGCTGCGGGAGTGCGCCGGACATCGTGATGCCGTTGCGTGAGATCCTGGTCTCGCGCTCCAACGCGAAGCGCCCGGTCCGTCGCCGGACCGGGCGCTTCGTTTCGTCATCGCGACAGTCGCGTCGGCGTCAGGCGCCGGCGGCGACCAGCACGCTCGAGGGATCGACCTTCACGCCCGGGCCCATCGTCGAGGAGACGGCGATGCGCTGGATGTAGGTGCCCTTGGCGCCGGCGGGCTTCGCCTTGGCGACCGCGTCGGCGAAGGCGCGGATGTTCTCGACGATCTTCTGCTCGTCGAACGAGACCTTGCCGATACCGGCGTGAACGATGCCCGCCTTCTCGACGCGGAACTCGACCGAGCCGCCCTTGGCGCCGGCGACGGCGCCCTTCACGTCCATGGTGACGGTGCCGACCTTCGGGTTCGGCATCAGGCCGCGCGGGCCCAGCACCTTACCCAGGCGGCCGACCAGCGGCATCATGTCCGGGGTGGCGATGCAGCGATCGAAGTCGATCGTGCCGCCCTGGATCGTCTCGAGCAGGTCCTCGGCCCCGACGATGTCGGCGCCGGCGGCCCGGGCCTCGTCGGCCTTCGGGCCGCGGGCGAACACCGCCACCCGCACGGTCCGGCCGGAGCCGTTCGGCAGGTTGCAGACGCCGCGGACCATCTGGTCGGCGTGGCGGGGGTCGACGCCGAGATTCATCGAGACCTCGAAGGTCTCGTCGAACTTGGCGGTGGACCGCTCCTTGATCAGCTTCACCGCCTCGTCGAGCGGATAGAGCTTGGTGACCGCGATGCCCTCGCGGGCGGAGCGGATGCGCTTGCCTGTCTTTGCCATGTCGCCCTCCCCTTACGCGGTGATCTCGAGACCCATGGCGCGGGCGGAGCCGCGGATCATGGCGACGGCGGAATCGACCGAATCGCAGTTCAGGTCGGGCATCTTCTTCTCGGCGATCTCGCGGATCTGCGCCTCGGAGACCTTGCCGGCGGGCGCGCCCTTGCCGGGGGTCTTCGAGCCGGAGGCCGGCTTCTTGCCGATCTTCAGGCCGGCGGCCTTCTTGAGGAAGAAGGAGACCGGGGGCTGCTTCATCTCGAAGGTGAAGGAGCGGTCCTGATACGCGGTGATGATCACCGGGATCGGGGTGCCCTTCTCGATCTGCGAGGTCTTCGCGTTGAAGGCCTTGCAGAATTCCATGATGTTGAGGCCGCGCTGACCGAGCGCGGGACCGATCGGCGGCGACGGATTGGCGGCGCCGGCCGGGACCTGAAGCTTCACGTAGCCCGTGATCTTCTTCGCCATGGGACTGCTCCCAGAATAGCCCTATCTTCGAGGGCGGTTGCAGGTCGCGGTGCGGCCCGGGCTCCCGGAGGCGTTCCCGGGCGGGCCTTCCGCGGGTGAGAGGCAGCTTTTTCGGGAGCGGCGATCACGAGGCGTGTCGCCACGCCCCGTGCGGCTCCCGAAAAATCCGCCGGTGACGATCAGAGCTTCTCGACCTGACCGTATTCGAGCTCGACCGGGGTCGCCCGGCCGAAGATGGAGACCGCCACCTTGAGGCGGGAGCGGCTCTCGTCGACTTCCTCGACGACGCCGTTGAAGGACGCGAAGGGGCCGTCCGCGACGCGGACCTGCTCGCCGACCTCGTAAGCGATCGAGGCCTTCGGGCGATCGGTGCCTTCCTGGACCTGGCCCTTGATGCGCTCGGCCTCGGCGTCCGGAATCGGCACCGGCTTCGACTTGTCGGCCCCGAGGAAGCCCGTGACCTTCGGGGTGTTCTTGATGAGGTGGTAGACCTCGTCGGTGAGGTCGCACTTCACCAGCACGTAGCCGGGGAAGAACTTGCGCTCGGCGTCGACCTTGCGGCCGCGGCGCACCTCCACGACTTTCTCGGTCGGGACCATGACCTCGTCGAACTTCTCCGTCAGGCCGCGCTGCGCCGCCTGGTCCTTGATCGACTGCGCGACCTTGTTCTCGAAGTTCGAATAGGCGTGGACGATGTACCAGCGCTTCGACACGGCGTTCACTCCAATCCGGCGGCGGCCCCGTCGCGGGCCGGCATCTGCCGGGTCTTTCAGCTCGATCAGGCCCCGATGCCCAGCACCAGCGTCACGGCGTAACGCAGGACCTGGTCGACGACGGTGAAGAACACGCTCGCCACCACCACCATGACGAACACCATCAGGGTGGTGACCAGGGTCTCCTTGCGGGTCGGCCAGGTGACCTTCCGGCCCTCGTCGCGCACCTGCTGCAGGAACTCGAACGGGCCAACGCGCTTCTGCGCCGGACGCGCGGGCGGCGTCGGCGAGGCACCGCCGCCACGGGTCGGCGGGGTGCTGCGGGAGGCGTTGCGCCCGAGGTCCATCTTCTTCGTCGCTTCGTTCGATGCCATGGCTCGGACAACCGATGCGCTCGAAACCAACGGCGGCAGGCAGGCTGAAGGATCACCCCCGGCCCGCATCGCCGCCTGTTCGATCTGGGATGGGCGCAGCGTCTAGCGCAGTTGCCTGCGCTTGTCGACTCGCCCGGACGGATTGTTACGGAGGTCTGCCGGCTTTCGCTGGAGGCTCCGGTCGGCTCGCGGTCCCTGGCAGGAGTGGAGGGACTCGAACCCCCAACCCCCGGTTTTGGAGACCGGTGCTCTGACCAGTTGAGCTACACTCCTGCAGCGCCGCGGCGCGACCGCTCTCTAGCCGGATCCCCAGCCCGGATGCAAGCGGAATGTTGCCGGGCCCCGACCACCTCCTCCCGTGCCGCCCCGCCCTGCGGCCAAGCGCGAACGTACCGCCCTGCAACGTGAACACGTATCTCTAAGGTAACTTAAGCGAATACCTTCACAAAACTGAAATTAATTATTTTTCAACAAAAATAGCAAACAATAATCAGTATTGAAATAAAATTCAGCCGTATAACAGGGGTGCATTATCATGCTGCACAGATTCTCGATTCGCGCCAAGCTGGTCGGCAGCTTCGCGGTGATGCTCGTGGTGATGGCCGCGCTGGCGGGCCTGGCGTTCCACCAGGCGCGCATCCTGCAGGATGCGGTGGCGGAGCTGCGTCAGGTCGCCCTGCCGGCGACCCAGGCACTCGGCCGGATCCAGGCCCTGACCCTGCGCATCCGCGTCAATGGCGGCCGCCTGATCTCGGCCGGCACCGACCGGCAGCGCGCGGAAGCCGCGGCCTCGATGCGCCAGCGCACCGCGGAGCTGGCGCGCGAGCGCGAGGCTTACGCCCACCTGCCGGCCTCGGCCGCGATGCAGGGCCTCTCGGCGACCTTCGACCGGCAGTGGCAGGCCTATCTCGGCCTCCAGGCCGACGCCCTGCGGCGCGCCGGGGCCGGCGACACGGCCGGCGCGCTCGAACTCTACAACACCACGATGTCCGACGCGATCCGCGACGTGGTCGCCACCTTGGTCGAGCTCGTCGACCGCAACAAGGCGACGGCGGCCGAGAGCGGTCGCGCGGCGCAGGCCGCCTACGACCGCACGCAGAGCCAGCTCCTGGCCTTCCTGGCGGTCGCGGCGGCTCTCGCCTTCGGTGCCGCCCTGATGCTGATCCTCGAGGTGAGCCGGCCGCTCGGGCGGATGACCGCCGCGATGCACCGCCTCTCCGCCGGCGACATGGCGGCGCCGGTGCCCTCGGTCGAGCGCCGCGACGAGGTCGGGGCGATGGGCCGGGCCGTGCAGGTGTTCAAGGACAGCATGATCCGCGCCGCCGCGCTCGAGGCCGAGCAGGCCCGGATGCGGGCCGACGGCGAGGCGCAGCGCCGGCAGATGATGCGCGAGATGGCCGACGGGTTCGAGGGCGTGGTCGGCGGCATCGTCGCCTCGGTGACCGCCGCCGCGACCGAGCTTCAGGCCACCGCCCAGGCGATGACCGCCACGGCCACCGAGACCGCCGGCCAGTCGACCGCGGTCGCGGCGGCGGCCGAGGAAGCGGCGGCGAATGTCGGCGCGGTGGCGGCCGCCGCCGAGGAGATGGGGGCGAGCGTGCAGGAGATCGGCCGTCAGGTCGCCGGGACCGCCGGCCTCGCCCGGGCCGCGGTCGCGGAGGCCGGCCAGACCGCCGCCCTGGTGCAGGACCTGACCCGGGGTGCGGCGAAGATCGGCGACGTGCTGGGCCTCATCTCGTCGATCGCCGATCAGACCAATCTGCTCGCGCTCAACGCCACGATCGAGGCGGCCCGCGCAGGCGCGGCGGGCCGCGGCTTCGCGGTGGTGGCGGCCGAGGTGAAGGAACTCGCCGGCCAGACCGCCCGGGCGACCGGCGAGATCTCAGGGCAGATCGGCGAGATCCGGGCCGCGACCGACCAGGCGGTGGCGGCGATCGGCGGCATCGTGGCGCGGATCCGGGAGATCAGCGATGTCGCCGGCGCGCTCGCCGCCGCGGTGGACCAGCAGGACGCGACGACGCAGGAGATCGTCCGCAACGTCTCGCAGGCGGCGATCGGGGCGGGCGAGGTCACGCACAATATCGCCGGGGTCGCCGGGGCCGCGGAGGAGACCGGGCATGCGGCGCATCACCTGCTCGCCGCGGCCTCGGAGCTGTCGCGGCACTCGCATCATCTCGACGCGGAGGTCGGGCGGTTCCTGTCGGGGGTGCGGGCCGCGTGAGGGCGGGCAGGAATCCGCACCAGGCGTCCGGTAAGCCCCTCCCAGTCGCGACCTCATCCTGAGGTGTCGGTCGATCGGAGATCGACCGACCTCGAAGGAGGCCTCCAGAAGCCGGCACGATCCCTGGAGCCCTCCTTCGAGGCTGCTAAGCAGATTTCGCAAAAGTGGTTGCCGGTTTTGCGGCAAAAATCTGCGACAAAACGAGAGCCTAAGCGGACGAAGCGTTGGCCTGCCAACGCAAGTCTGCTTACGCAGCACCTCAGGATGAGGTCATGGGTGGGATCGGGTGTTGGTCCCGCCGAGTGAGGTTCGACAATGTGAAAGGGGCGGGCGCCACACGGCGCCCGCCCCTCGTCTTTGCCCGGAGCCGCTCCCGGCTCCGGACCGATGATCGTCCGATTTACTCGGTGATGGAGGCGACGACGCCGGCGCCGACGGTGCGGCCGCCCTCGCGGATGGCGAAGCGCAGCTTCTCCTCCATCGCGATCGGCACGATC
>NZ_JBEXZS010000032.1:0-2822 GCF_040593685.1 Methylobacterium sp. EM32
CTTCTCGGGCGCGGGCGGGGCGGGAGCCTGGTTGGTCCCGGGGCCCGGACCGGGCGCCGTCGTGGTCGGCAGCGGGGCCGATTGCGCCGGCGACGGGGTGCCGGCCGGGGGCGCCGCCGGCGAGGGAGCCGGCGCCGGGGCGGGCTGCGGCGCCGGGACTTGCTGGGACAAGACTTGCTGGGACCTGACCTGGGCGCTGCAGGCCAGGGCGGCCGCGAGGCCGATCGCGATCGTCGGGAGGCGGGTCTTCATCACGGGCGGAGCGCTCCGGGCGGCTTCAGCGTGGGCCGGCATCGCCGGCCGGATCGAACGCGTCAAGCGCAAAGCCGTTGCGGGCTCATCGCGAGAGCGTGAGGAGATGGGTCTCGACGCGATGGCCGCCCGGCTCGCCCCCGCGCCGGTTCTGGTCCATACACCGCCCCGACCCCATCTCAGCCTCGCTCGCCGGAGAACCCCGCCCGTGTCCCCCCTCGCCCATCGCCGCTTCCTGAAGATGAACGGGCTCGGCAACGAGATCGTGGTGCTGGACCTGCGCGGGAGCGACATCCGGGTCCAGCCGGCGGAGGCCCGGGCCATCGCGGCCGACCCGACCTCGCGCTTCGACCAGATGATGGTGCTGCACGACGCCGTCACCCCGGGCACCGACGCCTTCGTGCGGATCTACAACACCGACGGCTCGGAGGCCGGCGCCTGCGGCAACGGTACCCGCTGCGTCGCCTGGGCGATGCTCGACGATCCCATCATGGCCCGCCCACCCCTCGGCGAGCACCTGGTGCTCGAGACGAGGCCCGGTCTCCTCGAGGTCGTGCGGGTGTCAGCCCTGGATTTCACCGTCGACATGGGGGCGCCGCGTCTGAAGTGGGACGAGATCCCCCTCGCCGAGCCGTTCCCCGATACCCGCCGCATCGAGTTGCAGGTCGGGCCGATCGACGATCCGGTGCTGCACTCGCCGGGGGCGGTCAGCATGGGAAATCCGCACGCGGTGTTCTTCGTCGAGCGCGATCCCGAGACCTACGATCTCGCCCGGGTCGGCCCGCTGCTCGAATCGCACCCGATCTTCCCGGACCGGGCCAATATCTCCATCGCCCAGGTGATCGACCGCGCGCGGATCCGCCTGCGGGTCTGGGAGCGCGGCGCCGGGCTGACGCGGGCCTGCGGCACCGCCGCCTGCGCCACCCTGGTCGCGGCCGCGCGCCTGCGCCTCACCGGCCGCGAGGCCACCGTGACGCTGCCCGGCGGCGACCTGCGCATCGCCTGGGGCGAGGACGACCACGTCCGCATGACCGGCCCGACCGAGCTGGAGCACGAGGGCACCTTCGCGGCTGCGCTGTTCGAGGCGGCCGCGTGAGCGTCGAGGTCCTGAGCTTCGGCTGCCGCCTCAACGCCGCCGAATCGGAGGCGATGCGCCGGCAGGCGGAAGACGCAGGCCGCACCGACCTTCTCCTCATCAATACCTGCGCGGTCACGAGCGAGGCCGGGCGGCAGGCCCGCAAGGCGATCCGGGCGGCGGCCCGGGCCAATCCTGCGGCGCGGGTGGTGGTGACCGGGTGCGGAGCGCAGGTCGAGACCGAGGCCTACGCCGCCATGCCGGAGGTGGCGGAGATCCTCGGCAACCGGCGCAAGCTCGATCCCGCAATCTGGGCCGATGCGTCGCTCGAGCGGGTGCGGATCGACGACGTGATGGCGCCGGGCCCTGACCCGCTGCCGGAGCCCGCTCCGATGCGGGCGCGCACCCGCGCCTTCCTGCCGGTGCAGAACGGCTGCGACCACCGCTGCACCTTCTGCATCATCCCGTTCGGCCGCGGCAACTCGCGCTCGGTGCCGATGGCAAGCGTCGTGGCGCAGGTCCGCACCCTGGTCGAGCAGGGCACCCGCGAGGTGGTGCTGACCGGCGTCGACCTGACGGCCTATGGCCGCGACCTCGACGATCTCACGCTCGGCGGACTGGTGCGGGCGATCCTGCGGGCGGTGCCCGCGCTCGACCGCCTGCGCCTGTCCTCGATCGATTCCGTCGAGGCCGATCCGGAGCTGGTCGCGGCCTTCGCCGAGGAGCCGCGGCTGATGCCGCATCTCCACCTCTCGCTCCAGGCCGGGGACGACCTGATCCTCAAGCGCATGAAGCGCCGCCACGGCCGGGACGACGCGATCCGGTTCTGCGCCGAGATCCGCTCTTTGCGCCCCGACGCTGTGTTCGGCGCCGACCTGATCGCCGGCTTCCCGACCGAGACCGAGGCCCAGTTCGCCCGCTCCCTCGCCCTCGTCGAGGAATGCGGCCTCGCGCAGCTCCACGTCTTCCCCTACTCCCCCCGCCCCGGCACCCCGGCCGCCCGGATGCCGCAGGTCGCCTCGGGTGAGATCCGCGACCGGGCCGCGCGCCTGCGCGAGGCCGGCGCCGCGGCCTTCGCCCGCCACCTCGACCGCGAGGTGGGCGAGACCCGCCGGGTGCTCGCCGAGCGCGGCGGCCTAGGTCGGACGGAAGGTTTCCTGCCGGTGCGGCTGCCGGAGGGGGTGGAGGCGGGGGTGCTGATCGAACTGCGGATCGCCGGGCATGACGGGCGGGTGTTGCGGGCGGCGTGAGGGATGTCCGGCGTCACTCGTGAAAAGGCCGGCCAGGTTCAACGTCATCCCATCCACGACCTCATCCTGAGGTGCTGCCGCTTGCGGCAGCCTCGAAGGAGGTCTCCAGCATACTCGGAGACTTCTGGAGTCCTCCTTCGAGGCTCACTGCGTTCGCACCTCAGGATGAGGTCGTGGATGGGAGGAATGGATCTGGTGCGCGACAGCCACTTGTCACCCCTCCCCCATCCCGCACCCCCGCAACC